>JBOHCZ010000120.1:0-3349 GCA_050699195.1 Streptomycetales bacterium | reverse complement strand
AGGCGGAGCTGCTCGCCGACCAGAACCGCGCGATCGAGATCAAGAACTACGAGATCGAGGAGGCCCGCCGGGCTCTCGAGGAGCGCGCGGAGCAGCTCGCGTTGTCCTCGAAGTACAAGTCGGAGTTCCTGGCGAACATGTCGCACGAGCTCCGTACGCCGCTCAACAGCCTGCTCATCCTGGCGAAGCTGCTCTCCGAGAACCAGGAGCGCAATCTCAGCACGAAGCAGGTCGACTTCGCGCGGACCATCCACAACGCCGGCAGCGACCTCCTGCAGCTGATCAACGACATCCTCGACCTGTCCAAGGTCGAGGCCGGCAAGATGGACGTCCATCCGGCCGAGATCCCGCTCGCCGGGCTCGTCGGCTACGTGGACGCGACCTTCCGGCCCCTCACCGCGGAGAAGGGGCTCGCCTTCAGCGTCACCGCCGCTGCGGACGTGCCGGAAGTGCTCTACAGCGACGAGCGGCGCCTCCAGCAGGTGCTGCGCAACCTGCTGTCCAACGCCGTGAAGTTCACTGAAGAGGGCGAGATCCAGCTGCTCATCGAGCGAGCCACCGATGTCGACTTCGAGGGCGACGTGCTCGCAGGAGCGGCCGACGTCATCGCTTTTTCGGTCATCGACACCGGCATCGGGATCTCAGAGGACAAGCTCCGGGTGATCTTCGAGGCGTTCCAGCAGGCTGACGGGACGACGAGCCGAAGGTTCGGCGGCACGGGTCTGGGGCTGTCGATCAGCCGGGAGATCGCCAGGCTGATCGGGGGCGAGATCCACGCCCAGAGCCAGAAGGGGCGCGGCAGCGTCTTCACCCTCTACCTCCCGATGCGCATCGCACCCCGGGGCCCGTCCGCGGGTCGGCGGACTCGGGACGGTGGGTCTCCCGATCCTGCCGCGCGGGGTTCGGAGCACGCCGCCGGGTCGTCGTCGGGTACCGCGTCCGACGTTGCGTCCCCATCGGGCTCCAGCGGCCGGTCCGGCGGCTGGTCAGGCGCCCTTGCGGGCCCGGAGGATCCGGTCGACGCGTCGCCCCGCCGGCCGGCAGCGGGGCCGGACCGCGATTATCGCGCGCCGGTGGCGGTGCTGCCCCCCGAGGCGGCAGAGGTCGAGGACGACCGCGGCAGCCTCGATCCGGGAGATCGGAGACTCCTGGTCGCCGCGGACGATCACGAGTTGGCGCGGATGGCCGTACGGGTCGGGCGGGAGCAGGGCTTCAAGGTGGTCGTGGCGCTGGGGGCGGACGTCGGGTTCGCCGCCGCGAGGGAGCTCAGCCCGCACGCCGTCATCCTCGAGATCGACCTCGTGCTGCACGACGGCACCACGCTGCTCGACGCGCTGAAGCGAACGCCGCAGACCAGGCACCTGCCTACCCAGACGGTTCAGGGGTCCGGAACGCAGGCGGCCAGGCAGCGCGCGCTGCAAGCGGGCGCCCTCGCCGTGCTGCCTCCGCCGGTCACTGCCGAGTCCCTCGCGAAGGCCGTGGGCGACCTGGCGGATTTCCTGGATCGGCCGGTGCGGCGGCTGCTGGTCGCCGAGGGCTCGAGCGAGGAGCGGGCGGTCGTCACAGAGCTGGTCGGCGGCGGAGCCGATGTCGAGGTCGTGGCGGTCAGCACGGTTGAGGACGCCCTCACGACGCTGCGCGAGTCGCGGTTCGACTGTGTCGTACTCGACCCCAGGCTGCCCCCCGAGGGCGGCTTCGCGGTCCTCGAGGAGCTGCTGGAGCGTCCGGACCTGCGGGCGCTTCCGGTGATCGTGCACGCCGGGCAGGATCTCGAGGCAGCCGATGAGACCGAGCTGCGGCGCTACGCGGAGACGATGGTCGTCAAGGAGGCCCGCTCGGCAGAGCGGCTGCTGGACGAGAGCGCCCTGTTCCTCCACCGGGTCGAGGCACAGCTCTCCGATGAGCGCCGTCGCATGATCGAGCAGCTCCGGCAGGACGAGGGTATCTTCAGCGGCAGGAAGGTCCTCATCGTCGACGACGATGTGCGCAACGTGTTCGCCCTCGCGAGCCTGCTCGAGCGGCACGGCATCCAGGTGCTCTACGCCGAGGACGGCCGGGAGGGCATCGAGGTGCTGCGGCGCAACGACGACATCTCCCTCATCCTGATGGACGTGATGATGCCGGGGATGGACGGGAACGCCACGACCGAGGCCATCCGCGCGATGCCGCAGTACGCCGACCTGCCGGTCATCGCGGTGACAGCGAAGGCGATGAAGGGTGACCGCGACAAGAGCATCGCGTCGGGGGCATCCGCCTACGTCACCAAGCCGGTCGACATCGACCGGCTGCTCGCGCTCATGAGGGAGCTGCTGCACCGGTAGGTCCCGCAGCGAAACGGAAGGCTATCGATCGGCGGGGTCGGCCGGAAGATCCCGAGGAAGCAGGCTAGCTCCGGCGCGGTCCGCCCGCGAGGGTTGGCGCTGCCTACTACCATGACGTCGGAAAGCCGATGTTTGCCCGGAGCGTCCAGGTGGGCCGACGACGATTCGGCCGGCAGAGCCGGCCAAGGAAGGCATCCTGTCATGGAGAGGGTCAAGATCCTGCTCGTCGATGACCGGCAGGACAACCTTCTCGCGCTCGAGGCCACCCTGAGCTCGCTCGACCAGCTTCTGGTACGCGCCAGCTCCGGCGACGAGGCCCTCAAGGCGCTGTTGGTCGAGGACTTCGCGGTGATCCTGCTCGATGTCCAGATGCCCGGCCTCGACGGATTCGAGACCGCGAGTCGGATCAAGCAGCGCGCCAAGACCAAGGACATCCCGATCATCTTCCTGACCGCCTACAACCAGGAGCCGCACGACGCCTTCCGCGGCTACGCTGCCGGGGCCGTCGACTACATTTCCAAGCCCTTCGACCCTTGGGTGCTGCGGGCCAAGGTGACGGTGTTCGTCGATCTCCACAAGAAGAACGGTCAGCTCCGCGAGCAGGCTGAGCTGCTGCGCCACCACCTGCAACCCGTCGGGGGCAGCCTGGGCGATGAGCTCGTGGCCGAGCTGCGGGCCCGCCTCGCCGCGGTCGAGGAGCAGGTGGACGCGCTCAGGGTGCATTCCCGCAGCGCATCCGAAACGGGGGTCGAGGAGTCGATCTGCGAGCTCGAGCGGCGGGTGGGACGGCTTCGTGCCGCACTCGACGCCATGAGTGTCGACGCGTAACCGGTGAGGCGCGGTGACGAGGCGATCGGCGAGCCCTGCGTGTGAAGGCTGATACGCACGGGCCGGGGCAGTAGCCTCAGCGTCATGGCCACACGTGCCCCCGGCGGACGCTCCCGATCGGGTAGCGGCACGAGAACCGTCCGGCGGAGCGGTCGCGCGCCCAGCCGTCCGGCGTCCCGCGGCCCGGCGCGGCGAACCGG
>JBOHCZ010000119.1:0-6129 GCA_050699195.1 Streptomycetales bacterium | reverse complement strand
CGCCCGGCCGGGCGGGGCCGAGCGTCGCTCCGGGTGAGCTGCAGTGCTGCAATTGACCCCATGAGCCGCGACATCGCCTTCCCCTGGCCGGGCCGTTGGGGCCCGCTGGGCGCGACCTGCGACGGCGAGGGCACGAACTTCGCGCTGTGGGCCGAGGGCGCGGAGAGGGTCGAGCTGTGCCTGTTCGACGACGGCGGCCGGGAGACACGCATCCCGGTGCCCGAGTCGACGTTCCACATCTGGCACTGTTACCTGCCCGGCGTCGGGCGCGGCCAGCGGTACGGCTACCGGGTCCACGGCCCCTGGGATCCCTCCAGCGGCGCCCGGTGGAACCCGGACAAGCTGCTGATCGACCCGTACGCGCGGGCGATCGAGGGTGAGCTGCGCCTCGACGATGCGGTCTTCGGGCACGCGGAAGGCGACTCAGCCCCCTACGTCCCGAAATCCGTCGTGGTGCACGACGGATTCGACTGGGGCGACCACCGGCGCCCCAAGGTCACCTGGGCCGAGAGCGTCATCTACGAGCTGCACGTCAAGGGGTTCACGGCGCGTCACCCGGGTGTTCCCGAGCACCTGCGGGGCAGCTACGCCGGCCTCGCCCAGCCGGCGGCCATCGACCACCTGGTGGGGCTCGGCGTCACCGCCGTGGAGCTGTTGCCGGTGCACCACTTCGTGACCGAGCCGGAGGTCGTACGCCGCGGACTGACCAACTACTGGGGCTACAACTCGATCGGGTACTTCGCCCCGCACGCCGCCTACTCCTCGTCGGGCAGCCGGGGACAGCAGGTCCGCGAGTTCAAGGAGATGGTGCGGGCCCTGCACGGCGCGGGCATCGAGGTGATCCTCGACGTCGTGTACAACCACACCGCCGAGGGCGGCGAGACCGGGCCCACGCTGTCGTTCCGGGGGATCGACAACGCCTCCTACTACCGGCTGCGCGACGGCGGACGCCACTACGCCGACTACACCGGCTGCGGGAACACCCTCAACGTCATGCACCCGGGGGTGTTGCGGCTCGTCACCGACTCGCTGCGGTACTGGGTGATCGAGATGGGGGTCGACGGCTTCCGGTTCGACCTGGCGTCCGCGCTCGCCAGATCGCTGCACGACGTCGACAGGCTCTCGGCGTTCCTCGCCGTGATCGGGCAGGACCCGGTGCTGAGCCGGGTGAAGCTGATCGCCGAGCCGTGGGACCTCGGCGAGGGCGGGTACCAGGTCGGCGAGTTCCCGCCGCTGTGGACGGAGTGGAACGACAAGTACCGCGACACGGTCCGGGACTTCTGGTCGGGAGCCGAACGCAACGTCGGGGACCTCGCGTCCCGGATCTCCGGGTCGAGCGACCTCTACCAGGACGACGGCCGCCGGCCCTACGCCTCGATCAACTTCGTCACGGCACACGACGGCTTCACCATGCGGGACCTGGTGACCTACGAGCGCAAGCACAACGAGGCGAACGGGGAGCGCAACCGGGACGGCAACGCCGCGAACCGGTCGTGGAACTGCGGGGTGGAGGGCGAGACGGAGGAGGCCGGGATCGCCGCGCTGCGCCGGCGCCAGACCCGCAACATGTTCGCGACCCTGCTGTTCTCGACCGGGGTGCCGATGCTGGTGGCAGGCGACGAGATGGGCCGGACGCAGCGCGGCAACAACAACGCCTACTGCCAGGACAGCGTGATCTCCTGGCTGGACTGGCAGCCCGACCCCGAGTGGCAGGCGCTGGTGGGGTTCGTGCGGCGGCTGGTCCACCTGCGGCGCCGCCACCCGGTGCTCCGCCAGCGGGTGTTCTTCCGCGGCGAGCAGGTGCACCCGGACGGCGTGCGCGATCTGGCGTGGTTCACCCCCGGGGGCCGCGAGATGACCGAGGACGAGTGGTTTCGGCCGGCCGGCACGCTCGGCATGTACCTGTCCGGGCGGGACATCCGCCAGCGCGGCGCCCGCGGGCAGCGCATCGTCGACGACAGCTTCCTCGTCATCTGCCACGCGGGTGCGGACCCCGTGCCGTTCCGGCTGCCCGGACCCCCATGGGCGGAGTCGTACGAGACGGTCGTCGACACCTCGCTCGACCCGGCGTACGAGACGGGAGGCGCTCCCGGGCGGCGTCACGACGCCGGGACGACCCTGCAGGTGCCTGCACGCTCGGTGCTCGTCCTGCGCGCGCTGCTCCCGGAGCGCTGACGGTCAGTCGTACGGGTGGTGGGGTACCGGTCCAGCGGAGGAGTTCCTTCGAAAGTGGTACCATGACTCGTACTACTCCTGAAGGAGGCTCCTGATGGCGGTCACCGCCAGTGAGGCGCGCAAGAACCTGTTCCCGCTGATCGAGAAGGTCAACGACGACCGGACACCGATCGAGATCACCTCGCGTCGGGGAGACGCCGTACTCCTGTCCCGCGCGGACTACGAGGCGCTAGAGGAGACCGCGCACCTCCTGCGGGTTCCGGCGAACGCCAGGCGGCTGATCGAGAGCCTCCAGCAGGCAATGGCCGGTCAGCGTGAAGGCCATGACCTGGTCCGGTGAGGCTCGTCTTCACGCCGCACGGCTGGGAGGACTACACCTACTGGCTGGGAGCTGACCGCGCCACCCTCAAACGCATCAACCGGTTGATCGACGACGCCCTGCGTGACCCGGTCGCGGGCATCGGCAAACCTGAGCCGCTTCGCCACATGTTCGCAGGCGCCTGGTCTCGACGAATCAGCGAGGAACACCGCCTCGTCTACCTAGTCGACGGCGACGATCTCGTCATTCTGCAAGCCCGTTTCCACTACAAGTAACCACGCGGAAATGCCACGTTGCGCGCGATCGGGTCGAGGTGGCGCGCGCAGCGCGGAGCCTCATGGGCTCGCCACGAGACCCATCTCGGCCGGGGACGCAAGCAGCGGGTGGCTAGGCAGGATGCGCACCGTGTAGCCGAACGGCCCGGTGCGGTCCAGGATCAGAGTGCCCTCGTAGCGGTGCCGCCCGCTCTCGTAGTGCTCGGCGGCCTTGAGGGAGGTCGTGGCGGTGTCCGTGAGGTGGTCGGAGTCCTCCACCCGGCCGTACACCGCCTGCACGTCGACGTCATCGGGTGACAGCGCGCCGAGCGACACGAACACCCGCAGGGTCAGCGAGTTGCCCAGCTCGGCGGCGTCCCCCGCCCCGATCGACTCGACGTGGTCGACGTGCACGCCGTCCCAGGCCTCCGCCACCCGGGCCTGCCAGGCCGCGAACTCGCGCGCCCCGTCGGGACCGTTCGCGGTCATGGCCCGCAAGGAGCGGGCGGCCGGAGCATAGAGCTCGTAGACGTAGTCGCGGAGCATCCGGCTCGCGAGCACCCTGGGGCCCAGGGACTTGAGGGTGTGGCGCACCATCTCGAGCCAGCGCACCGGCAGGCCGTCGGCACCCCGGTCGTAGAACGCCCGGGCGACGCTGCCTTCGACCAGGTCATAGAGTGCCGCGGCCTCGAGCTCGTCACGCCGCTCGACGTCGGGGATGCTGTCGGCGGTGGGGATGGCCCACCCGTTGGAACCGTCGAACCACTCGTCCCACCAGCCGTCGAGCACGGACAGGTTGAGGCAGCCGTTGAGCGCGGCCTTCATGCCGGACGTGCCACACGCCTCGAGGGGCCGCAACGGATTGTTGAGCCAGACGTCGCAGCCCGCAAGGATCTCCTGCGCCATGCCGATGTCGTAGTCGGGCAGGAAGGCGATGCGGTGCCGCACCTCCGGGTCGTCGGCGAAGCGCACCAGCTCCTGGATGAGCCGCTTGCCCCCGTCATCGGCAGGGTGCGCCTTGCCCGCGATCACCAGCTGGATCGGGCGCTTGGGGTGGAGCAGCAGGCGCTTCAGCCGGTCGGGGTCGCGCAGCATCAGCGTGAGCCGCTTGTACGAGGGGACGCGGCGCGCGAACCCGACGGTGAGCACGTCGGGGTCGAGGACGGTGTGCACCCATCCGAGCTCGGCCTCGCTCGCGCCGCGCTGTGCCCACGACTCGCGCACCCGCCCGCGAACCGCGTCGACGAGCTTCGCCCGCAGCGAGCGGCGCAGCTCCCAGATCGCGGCGTCGGGGACCCGGTCGATGTTCTCGAAGCCCTCGGCGTTCTCCACGAGGCTCGGCCCGATGGTGCGGGCCGCGAACTCCAGCACGTCGCGGTCGACCCAGGTCGGGGCGTGCACGCCGTTGGTGACCGAGGTGATGGGGACCTCGCCGACGTCGAAGCCGGGCCACAGCCCGGCGAACATCCCCCGGCTCACGGCCCCGTGCAACGCGCTGACGCCGTTGGCACGCTGGGCGAGCCGCAGGCCCATCACGGCCATGTTGAACACCTCGGGGTCGCCACCGGGGTAGGTCTCGGCGCCGAGGGCGAGGACCCGGTCGACGGGAACGCCCGAGCACGCGTTGTCGCCACCGAAGTGCTGCTCGATCAGCGTGCGCGGAAACCGGTCGATGCCCGCGGGCACCGGGGTGTGCGTGGTGAAGATGGTGCCCGCCCGGGTCGCCGTGCGGGCCTCGTCGAAGGACAGCCCCTGCTCCTCGGTGTACTCGCGGATCCGCTCCAGGCCGAGGAAGCCCGCGTGCCCCTCGTTGGTGTGGAACACCTCGGGCTGCACGGCACCCACGCGACCGCAGTAGGCGCGCAGCGCCCGCACCCCGCCGATGCCGAGGAGCATCTCCTGGAGCAGGCGGTGCTCGGTGCCTCCGCCGTACAGCCGGTCCGTGACCTCACGCTCGGCCGAGGAGTTGTCCTCGACGTCGGAGTCGAGCAGCAGCAGGGGCACCCGCCCCACCTGGGCCTGCCAGATCTGGGCGCACACATGGCGCCCGCCCGGCAGCTTCACGCAGATCTTCAGCGGAGCGCCGTCGTCCTCACGGAGCAGCGTGAGCGGCAGCCCGTGCGGGTCCAGGACGGGGTAGCGCTCCTCCTGCCAGCCCTCGCGGCTGAGCGACTGGCGAAAGTACCCCCGCCGGTACAGCAGCCCCACCCCGATCAGCGGAACACCGAGGTCGCTGCCGGTCTTGAGATGGTCGCCCGCGAGGATGCCGAGCCCGCCGGAGTACTGCGGCAGGACCTCGGTGAGGCCGAACTCCGGCGAGAAGTACGCGATCGAGCGGGGCGGCCCGCCGTCGCCCAGGCGGGTGCCGAGAGACTGGTACCAGCGGTCGCCGGTGAGGTACTCCTGCAGGTCGTCGGCCGCGTCCCCGAGCCGTCGCAGGAACCTGCGGTCCTCACAGAGCGCGTCGAGCCGCTCCCGGGCCACGGCGCCGAGGAGGTGCACCGGGTCGTGCCCGACCTGCTCCCAGGTCTCCGGATCGACCGCCCGGAAGAGGTCCCTCGACTCCGGGTGCCAGGACCAGCGGAGGTTCGTCGCAAGCTCGCCGAGCGGCTCGAGCTGCCCGGGCAGCACGGTGCGTACGGTGAATCGGCGGATGGCTCTCACGCTGCCGACCCTAACGGGCACGGCACTGGATTTTCGAGATTCTTGATCGTTTTTTGCAGTGGCAGCAATTCTTTGCGACCACTGGCGCCGGGCGGACGCCGGCCTTCCTGCTAGCCACAACCCCCGCCATCCGCGTCACCAGAGCAGGCGAGTCCTACCCACCCTGGCGTCCGGCGTGGGCGCCGATCTGATCTGATGGGTACGGGCACTCGGCGCGCATCGGCCCACTCCCTCCCCCGGCCCTACGTGAGTCGCAGAACGAGGACCTCCATTGATCGGACGCATCGGCATCGCCGACATCCGCCCACTCGTCTCCTGCGGTGACCGGCCGGCCAAGGCGGTCGTGGGCGAGACGTTCACAGTGAGCGCCACGGTCTTTCGGGACGTCCCCCACGCGGCGAGCGCCAACGTCGTGCTGCGCGACCCGCAGGGCGACCAGGGCCCCTGGTCGCCCATGCGGTGCGTGAACCCCGGTCTCGACCGCTGGGCCGCCGACGTGACGCCTACGTCGGAGGGGCGCTGGACGTACCAGATCGAGGCGTGGGCCGACCCCGTCGCCGACTGGCTGCGCGCGGCGAGCATCAAGGTGCCTGCGGGCATCGACACCGAGCTGATGCTCGAGGAGGGGGCGCTGCTCCTGCACCGGGTCGCACAGCGCGCCCCCGAGGGCGGCGGCCGCGAGACCCTCCGCGACGCGGTCACCGCGCTGCGCGACAT
>JBOHCZ010000118.1:0-6412 GCA_050699195.1 Streptomycetales bacterium | reverse complement strand
CCGCCGTCATGCGGCGCCAGCTTGGCCAGGCGCGGGCCGCTGAGCAGCGGGCCGAGGCCCGGCTCCTGGAGGTCCGCGGCGAGATCGCGGCGGCCGAGGCGGCCGTCGGCGACGTGGCGCAGGCGGTGTACACCGAAGGCCCGTACTCGCACCTGGCGTTCATCTTCGAGGCCGAGACGCTCGGCGACCTGGCCCGGCGCGTCGCGGCCGTCAGGACCATGCTGGACAGCCACAACGCCGCGCTCGTGCGGCTGCGGGACGCTCGGGGACAGGTCGCGAGCCAGCAGGCGGTACTCGAGCAACGGCGCAGGCACGTCGCCGTACGACGGGCGCAGGCCGCCGAGCAGCTGTCCCGCACCCAGCACCTCGAACGCCGGGCCACCGGGGCCGCGGAGGCGGTGGAGGCTCTCGTCTCCCAGCGGGAGCGGGCCGTCGAGGTCGCTCACGAGGAGAGGGCGGCCGCCGTCGCCCGCTACCGCGAGATGCGCGAGGAGCAGCGCCGGCTCGAACGCCTGATCCAGTCGATGGGTGGCGACCAGCCCAACAGCACAGTCACCGTCGGCGGCGACGGCCTGCTGTCCTATCCCGTCGATGGGCCGGTGACCTCGGGTTACGGCATGCGCTACCACCCGATCCTCGGCTACCGGAAGCTCCACACCGGCACGGACTTCGGTGCGCCCGAAGGGGCGCCGGTGTTCGCGGCGACGGGCGGCACCGTGATCTCGGCCGCGTACAACCGGGCCTACGGCAATCGGGTGATCGTCGACCACGGACAGGTGAACGGCGTGCGGCTCGTCACGACCTACAACCACCTCTCGACCGTGGCCGTGAGTGACGGAGATCACGTCGCCCGGGGGGAGCAGCTCGGGGCCGTCGGGAGTACGGGCTGGTCGACCGGCCCTCACCTGCACTTCGAGGTGCTGGAGAACGGCCACTTCGTCGATCCCGCGCAGTGGCTGTGACCGGTCCCGGCCGGTTACGGCCATCCACAGAGCGTGAGCGACCGGCTTTTTCGGCAGGACACAGCCTTAGACTCCCGCCATGTCCGCGATCCAGCGCCGGGTGCTGCGGGGCACGACATTCGCCGCCGCGGTCGCCATGGCCTATGTGGGCGGGCTCGTCACCGGGGTCGTCGGCAGCCGGGAGGGCGCGCCTCCGCCGGAAGACGTCGGCATCGTCGGCGAGGCCGCTGCGCGCATCGAGGCGCGTGCTGCCCGTGCGGTCGACAGGCGCCAGCTCGAACGGGCCGCGGTCGAAGGCATGGTGCACTCGCTCGGGGACCGTTGGTCGAGCTTCTACGCGCCTTCGGAGTACACGAGCTTCAAGGCGGCCCTGGACGGCAGCTACACGGGGGTCGGCCTGTGGCTCGGGCGGGGCTCCGACGGCCGCGTCGAGGTCGCAGGGGTGCGGCCCGACTCGCCCGCGGCCGGAGCCCGCATCGCCCCGGGCGACGACCTGTTGGGCGTCGGCGACCGCAAGGTCACCGGCCGGTCCATCGACGAGGTCATCGCCCTGCTGCGCGGGCCGCCTGGCACGACGGTGCAGGTGACCCTGCGCCACGACGGGGACCGTCGCGCGGTGACCCTGCCCCGCACCACGCTGTCCACCGAGAACGTCACCGTCGAGAAGCTCGAGGGGGAGGTTCTCCGGATCCAGGTCGCATCGTTCACCCGCGGCGTCGGCCGTCAGGTCCACGAGGCCCTGGCCCAGGACCCGCCTGCGCACCAGCGGGGAGTGATCCTCGATCTACGGGGCAATCCCGGAGGGCTGCTCGATGAGGCCGTCGCGGTGTCTTCGGTGTTCCTCGACGGCGGTCCCGTGGTGTCCTACGAAAGCCGTGACGCCGGGCGGCACACGCTCACGGCCGCGGCCGGGGGCGACTCCGCGACCCCTCTCGTCGTGCTCGTCGACGGGGACACAGCCAGCGCGGCCGAGATCGTCACGGCCGCCGTGCAGGACCGCAACCGTGGGGTGATCGTCGGGTCCAGAACGTACGGCAAGGGGTCCGTCCAGCAGCCCGACCGGCTGTCCGACGGCTCCGCGCTCCAGCTGACGGTCGGCCGCTACCGCACCCCCTCCGGCCGTACCATCGACGGGGCGGGCGTCGAGCCCGACGTGCTCGTCGACCCTGCCAACCCCCCGGCGGTGGCCGAGCGCCGTGCGCTCGAGGTGCTCTCGGGGCTTTTCGCGGCGCTCGGGACAGGAGAGAGGGGCTGACGGTGGTACGGGAAAGCGGGCGGACCGTCATCGCGCGGAACCGGAAGGCCCGCCACGACTACCACATCGACGACGTCTTCGAGGCAGGGCTCGTGCTCACCGGCACGGAGGTGAAGTCCCTGCGGGCCGGCCGGGCCTCGCTGGTCGACGGGTTCGCCCAGGTCAGGGACGGCGAGGCGTGGCTGCACAACGTGCACATCCCCGAGTACACCGAGGGCACCTGGACCAACCACGAGCCGCGCCGGGTCCGCAAGCTGCTCCTGCACCGCCACGAGATCGCCCGGCTCCTCGGCAAGACCAACGAGTCCGGGCGCACCCTCGTCCCGCTCGCCCTCTACTTCCGTGACGGTCATGCGAAGGTCGAGATCGCGCTGGCCCGCGGCAAGAAGCAGTACGACAAACGGCATGCGCTCGCCGAGCGGCAGGCCAAGCGTGAGGCCGACCGCGCGATGGCCGGGCGGCGGCGCGGCCCGGCGTGACGGCGCCCGAGTCCGGCGTTGGAACGACGGTCGGAACGGAGGCTCAGGCGCCGCGCCTGGACGGCGAGGTCCGGGCCTTCTGGCAGGCGCTCGGGCTCTCGGGGCTCATCGACATCCACACGCACTTCATGCCCGCCAACGTGCTTGCGAAGGTGTGGCGGTACTTCGACCAGGGAGTCGTCCACGTCGGGCGACCGTGGCCGATCGCCTACCGGGACGGCGAGGCGGAGCGGCTGACCCGGCTGCGTGACCTCGGGGTCCGGCGCTTCACGTCGATGGTCTACCCCCACAGGCCCGGCATGGCGGAGTGGCTCAACGGCTGGGCGGCGGGCTTCGCGGCGCGCACCCCCGACTGCCTGCACACCGCCACGTTCTTCCCGGAGCCCTCCGCCGAGACCTATGTGCGGGAGGCTCTCACGGGGGGAGCGCGCATCTGCAAGGTGCATGTGCAGGTGGGGGGCTACGATCCACGCGATCGGCTGCTCGGACCGGTGTGGGGGCTGCTGGCGGATGCCGGCGTCCCGGTCGTCACGCACTGCGGCTCCGGGCCCCGGCCGGGGCGCTTCACCGGCCCCGGCCCGTTCGGGCAGGTGCTGGCGCGCCACCCGCGGCTGACCGCCGTGATCGCGCACATGGGGCTGCCGGAGTACCCGGCTTTTTTGGACCTGGCGGAGCGCTACCGCAACGTCCACCTCGATACGACGATGGCGTTCACCGACTTCGCCGAGGAGGTGTGGCCGTTCCCACGCGGTGAGCTCCCGCGGCTCGTGGCGCTCGGCGACCGGATACTCCTGGGGAGCGACTTCCCCAACATCCCCTACCCCTACGCACACCAGCTGGAGGCGCTGGCCCGCCTGGGGCTTGGCGATGGGTGGCTGCGGGGCGTGTGCCACGACAACGCCGCGCGGTTGTTCGGGATCGACCGCCCGGGGTGACCACGATCGAGGTCCACGGGGGAATCTCCGATGCGCCGGCCGCGTTGGGACGTGTACAGTCGTGGGTGGACAACTCCACAGGGGGTGAACGGCTTCGACTTCGGTAGTTGGAGCAGGAGAAGCGGGCCGAGGATTGCGGTGCTTTCTCGTAAAAAATGTGCCGCGACACAATAAGCGCCAATTCCAAGCGCGCTGACTTCGCCCTTGCTGCCTAAGTAAGGGGCTTCGAAGTCTGTCAGCCCGGGAACGCCTCCGGCCCGGTGCCTGGCATCAGCGAGGAGGCTCAACTTCCGGACCCGGCCGCGGGGTTCGGCGGGACACCAACAGCGGCTGGGCCTGTCAGCAGCAAGCCTGCGTGAATGCTGGGGCCGAGTAGAACGTCGAGCAGGCTGCGCCCGGAGAAGTCCTGGTTTGGTGCCGGAGGACGCGGGTTCGATTCCCGCCACCTCCACCACAGGTGGCGGCTGGTCAGTGCAATTTTGACCAGCCGCTTTCTTGATCAATAACCACTTTACGACCAACTTATGGTGAGGACGCGGGCCGCCGCCTCGGCAGACGCCACCCCCCGGCCCATGTAGACGTCCTGGGTCATGCTCGGCTTGGCGTGCCCGAGGTGGTCGGCGATCGCGCGGGCCGACAGCCCGGCCTCGTCGAGCCGGGGTCGGGTCGAGGTCGGGTTCGATACCGAGGGCCCGGGCGGGCGTTGAGCATGGCGGCGGCGGTCCAGCGCAGCACCATGTGCCCGTCCCGCCAGCGGGTGACGTTGCGGTTGGTGGTGCGGGCGATGGCTGGATGCGATAGTCCCGCCATGCCTTGGCCACGGTGGCATCAGAGATCCCCAGCTGCCGGGCCAGCAGCCGACTCGACCAATGCGTCACCCCTAATTTCTTCGGTGGCGGGCGCAAGGTCGCGGTGATGATCGCCGCATGGTCAATCGAGCGCGGCCGACCCGGCCTCTTCTCGTCCGAAAGATCAGCCAGCCCCCGCTCCCGGTACCGCTCACGCCAACCGATCACAGTCGGACGAGAAACCCCCACCAACTCCGCGATCGCCGTGTTCGACAACCCCTGCGGCCAGCAACACGATCCGCGCCTGACGTGCCAGACCGGCCCGCGCCGCCGACGAACGCGTCAGCCGAGACAATTCCGCCCGGTCACCCTCGCGAAGCCCCAACGCCGGGGCAGGACGATTCGCCATGCCCCATCCTGACCTCGCCCATAACCGTCAACCGACTTACCACGCGGAGCACCAGATCCATGTTGACGAACAGTCTATTCCATGGTATATATGTCTATAGGCGGCAAATCGTAACGCAAGACCTTGATCCTTCTGGACGCACCGCAAAACGGGGGTCGCTCGAGGAGAAAGGGATTGTTCCCCGTGTCCGACACCGATCAGATCCGAGCGCTCCGCGCCTACTATCTGCACGACAACGACGGTGAGCCCAGCATCTTTCATATCTGGGAGAGAGGCAGCGGGCGGGGAGACGTGACGACCCCGGCCACGTCCAGCTCCGCGTACCGGCGGTGGATAGGGGACGTGCTCCGCGGGTTCCTCGCCGAAAGCCCATATCCGGGGCTGCTCAGCCTGGGTTGCGGGAACGCGATGATCGAGGCCGGGATCGCGGTCGACGGCTTCCGGGTGCTCGGCGTGGACGCGCTGGAGCACGCGGTCGGGCTGGCCGCGGCGAAGGGCGTAAATGCAGTGTGCGCGGACGTCCTCAGTTGGACCCCGCCTCCCGGACCGTGGACCGTGCTCTACGCGGACGGCATCCTGGGACACCTCTACGACTCCGGCACCGGCGTACGGAACGTTCTCGAGCGCTTCCAGTCCTGGCTGGCCGAGGGCGGCGCCCTCGTCATCTCCAACGACCCGCCGCGCATCGACGCCGAACTGCAGGAGAATCCTAAGGTGCCGCGATACTTCTGGTTCTCCAGGCAGTACCTCCACCGGCAGGTCGAGGAGTGCGGGTTCCGCGACGTTACCAGCACCCTCTTCACCTACGACAAGCCGCTGACCGGCCCGCGCGACCGCGTCATCGTCACCGCCCGCGCGTGACTCGGCAGAGCCGGACATTCCGGGTGCTCCTACCCGCGCCCGGCACAGCGACTCGCCAGCGAGGGGGAATGCGCCCTGACGGCGGAGATTTGCCGGTCTCGTACGGGTGGCTACGCGCAGCTCGGGTGATGATGGCGCCCGGCGAGAGCGTGGCGCGTTCAACGCCACCTGCACCGTGACCACATCGGTAGTGAGGCCGTGCCACTCCCACCCTCGGCCGTCACCGAGAACCGCCAGCCGAAACGAGGTGCACGACGGTGAACGGAAGAAAGGATCCGGCGCCGCCCCACCCCTTGCCGGTGACCGAGAAGACCGAGGACACACAGCTTGCTGTCCACGGCGGCAATCCCGTTCGGCGTACCCCTTGGCCGACCTACGACAAGGGGGCCGTCTTCGTCCATCCCGAGGACGAAGACGCAGCGCTGCGCGCCATCCGCAGTCATCTCTATTTCCGCTACGACTATCGACCACATCAGGACACCGAGTGCGGCCGGTTCGAAGAGGAGCTGTGCCGCTACTTCGGTAGCAAACACGCTCTGGCCGTGTCGAGCGGCACTACCGCACTCGTGCTCGCCATCATGGCGGCAGGGCTCCCGCCGGGGTGACTGGATAGGTCATCGGCTCTGGTCGTTGGGAGGGCGCCCGAGCGGGATGGTCTGGTTGTCGGCGTGTCGTCGACGGCGTCTGGTTTGTAGACATGTTTGGATCTTGGCGTGTCCCGGT
>JBOHCZ010000117.1:0-6227 GCA_050699195.1 Streptomycetales bacterium | reverse complement strand
CAGCAGGCCCTTCTCCCACCCGGGCAGGGAGACCCGGCCGCGCAGCACGGTGCCGGGGTCCGCGGCGATGCGCCGGAGGAGACGGTGGTAGATGTCCGCCATCGTCGCGCAGCAGGCGGCGCTGCGGGGGTCGAGCAGGGGGAGCAGGCGCAGCCCCCGGGCGTACCAGTCCTCGGCCCGGGCCGCCTCGAACGTCACGAGCTGTGCGAGTTTCTCCGGCGGGTCGGCGAAGCCCCCCGAGTCGTCGAGCTCGAGGCTGCACCCGAAGCGGTCGAGGTCTTCTGCAGGCAGGTAGATGCGTTCGTCCCGACGGTCTTCGAGCAGGTCCCGGAGGATGTTCGTGAGCTGGAGCGCGACGCCCAGCGCATCCGCGAGCGGCACCGCGCGCGGGGGGTCGGTGCTCGTGAAGACCCCCAGTGAGAGCCGGCCGACCGACCCCGCGACACAGCGGCAGTAGCCGTGCAGCTCCTGGAACGTCTCGTAGCGGATGCCCCGCACGTCGGCCTCGCAGCCGTCGATGACCTCGTGGAAGGCCCCGAGGGGGATGGGCAGGTGGCCGGCCGCGTCGGCGAGGGCCACCAGCACCGGGTCGTCGGAGCGTGCGCCGATGGCGGCGAGCTGGGCGCGCGCGTCCCCGAGGTGGCGGAGCTTCTCACCGGGCGGGAGATCACCGTCGCCCACGTCGTCGATCCGGCGTGCGAAGGCGTACACCGCGCAGAGCGCGCGGCGCTTCACCGGCGGGAGTAGGCGAATCCCGTACGCGAAGTTGCGCGCCCGCGCACGCGTGACGGCCTGGCAGTGCAGGTAGGCCCCCTCGATGGCCCTTTCGTCGGAGTCCCCCGGGAAACTGGCGTCGTTATCCTCCGGGTTGCCCGTGGTCATGGCCGTCCCCTCCCTTCATGACGAGGCGTATCGTCTCCGCGGCCACCCCCCGCCTCGTGGGCCTCGGTGCCCCGCGCAGCACGTCGTGGTCCGCCCTCGTGATGGCGGCGAGCGCCGCCCGGCCGCCCGCGACGTAGCCCGCGGTCGCGAGCCGCGCGAAACCGGACAGCGTCCCGACGAGCGGGGCCCCGGCATCGAGCAGGGTTGCCGCGCGGCGCGTCTGGTCGGCGATCAGCGCGCGAACCTGCGGCGACGCGGTCGGTGCCGCGAGGTCGTCCTCCCGGCAGCCGAAACGGGTGAGGTCCTCGGCCGGCAGGTAGCGTCGGCCGCGCGCCAGGTCCTCGGCCACGTCCTGCCAGTGCTCGATGAGCTGGAGGGCGGTGCAGACCCGGTCGGAGAGCCGCAGCCGCACGGGGGTCGCCGCCCCGAAGATGTGCAGCACGACGTGCCCCACGGGGTTGGCGGAGAGCTCGCAGTAGCTCAGCAGGTCGGTGTACCGGTCGTAGCGGTGCACCACCTGGTCCTGCCGGTTGGCCGCGATGAGGCGCGCAAGAGGTTCCTGGGGGATCTCGCAGGCGCTGACCGTCGCAGCGAGCGTGCGCAGTACCGGAAGCCGCGGCGTCCCTCCGTACACCCGCGAGAGATCCTGCTCGATCAGGTCGAGCAGCGGGCCGCGCTCCCCGTCGGCCTCGTCGCCGACGTCGTCGACGAGCCGCGCGAAGCCGTAGACCGCCAGCAGGTGGCCCCGCAGCCGGCGGGGGAGCAGCCGGGACGCGACCGGAAAGTTCTCGTGACGCGCCTGCGCGAGCAGCCGAGCCGGCGACCGCTCGGAGTCGAGAGCAGCCGCCCCGCCGAACGCCCTGACCGCCGGGTCGGCATGCGCCGGCGTGCGGAGACGTTCTCTCGCGTCGCGCCAGACGCCGGCGATGGACATGACCTGCCTCCGCAGCGCTGCACCCTTCGGTCCCATTACTCCACTATTGAACTTAATGATCTCGACCGGTTCCGGCCAGCGTTTCGCCATACCTCGCCCGCATCGGGGCGGTCAGGGAGCGCCACGCGGGCGCACGGCAGCCCGGATCCCGGACCGCGCGGAGCGCGGCCCGGCCCAGGACGTCGCTGTCACATCCTCGAGGTGCCCGCCAGGAACGGCGTCCGGTAGTCCTCGATCGCACCGAGTACGCGGGAGATGTCGTCCGCCGAGCGGGTGTGCCACACCCGTTCCGCCTCGACCATCATCTCGAGCAGGCGCACGTCGCCCGCCGTCGGGATCCCGGTGACCTCGGGGTGCGAGAGCACCCACGCCACCGCCGCGGTGATGCGCTCCTGGTCGTCGAGAGGGCGGTACCAGGTGGTGTAGTGCTGCTCACCCTCGTGCCACCGCCGCCGGGACACGGTCTTGATCGTCATGAGGCCGACATCCCGGCGTCGCACCTCGTCGGCCAGCCGTGCGTAGTCACGGCGGTACTCCGCGTCCCGCCCCAGGGCATGGTTGAGTGGCGTGAGCACGGTGTCGAACGGGAACCGGCGCAACGCCTCGAGGTGGGTCGCCGGCGCCTGGTGCCCGTGACCTGTGATACCGATCGCCGAGACCAGCCCCTCGTCACGGGCCTGTACCGCGGCCTCCAGCGCTCCCCCCCGGCCGGTCACCCGGTCGAGCTCCTCGGCGTCGCCGACGGCGTGCAGCTGGATGAGGTCGAGGCGGTCGGTCTGCAGCCGTTCCAGGGACTGGTTGATCTGCCGGTAGGCAGCATCCCGGTCACGGCGGCCGGTCTTGGTGGCGAGGAAGATCTGGTCCCGTACCCGTGGCAGCCAGGGGCCGAGCCTGAGCTCGGCTTGGCCGTAGTCCGCGGCCACGTCGAAGTGGTTGATGCCCGCCTCGAGCGCCTGGGCGATCGAGCGGTCGGCCTGGTCCTGGTCGGTCTCGGACAGCGCGGCAGCCCCGTAGATGAGGACCGAGCTGCGGTGGCCGAGACGGCCGAGACGGCGCTTCTCCATCACTGTCTCCCGGTCTCTCGAGGATTCCGTCGGAGCCGAAACAGGTGCGGGCAGATACCCTTGCGGAGACCACCCAGAAACCGCAACCGAAGGTTCGCGACGCCGTGTTCGACACGCTCTCCGATCGCCTGCAGGCAACGTTCAAGGGTCTCCGCGGCAAGGGCCGGCTCACCGAGGCCGACATCGACGCCACCTGCCGCGAGATCCGGGTCGCCCTGCTCGAGGCCGACGTCGCGCTGCCCGTCGTCCGGGAGTTCACCGACCAGGTCAAACAGCGGGGCCTCGGCACCGAGGTCCACCAGGCGCTGAACCCCGCCCAGCAGATCGTCAAGATCGTCAACGAGGAGCTCGTCCGCATCCTCGGGGGACAGACCCGGCGGCTGCGGCATGCGAAGACCCCCCCGACGGTGATCATGCTCGCCGGCCTCCAGGGCTCCGGTAAGACCACGCTCGCAGCCAAGCTCGGGAAGTGGCTCAACGGCCAGGGCCATCAGCCGTTGCTGGTCGCGGCCGACCTCCAGCGGCCGGGCGCCGTGGCGCAGCTCGAGGTCGTGGGGGAGCGCGCGGGCATCCCGGTGTTCGCCCCCGAGCCGGGCAACGGCGCCGGGGACCCGGTCGAGGTGTCGCGGCGGGCCGTCGAGCACGCGGCGGTCAAGCTCCACGACATCGTCATCGTCGACACCGCAGGCCGCCTGGGCATCGATGAGGAGATGATGCGGCAGGCGGCCGACATCCGGGACGCCGTGCGCCCGGACGAGATCCTGTTCGTCGTCGACGCGATGATCGGCCAGGACGCCGTGACCACGGCTGAGGCGTTTCTTTCCGGTGTCGGCTTCGACGGTGTCGCTCTGACCAAGCTCGACGGCGACGCGCGCGGCGGCGCGGCGCTCTCGGTCGCCCAGGTGACCGGCCGCCAGGTGATGTTCGCCTCGAACGGCGAGGCGCTCGGCGACTTCGACGTGTTCCACCCCGACCGCATGGCGTCGCGGATCCTCGGCATGGGCGACGTGCTCACCCTCATCGAGCAGGCCGAGAAGACCTTCGACGCGGCGCAGGCCGAGGAGGTCGCCCGGAAGATCTCGGGCACCGGGGGGCAGGACTTCACCCTCGAGGACTTCCTCGAGCAGATGGAGCAGGTCCGCAAGATGGGCTCGCTGTCCAAGCTGCTCGGCATGCTGCCGGGCATGGGCGAGATGCGTGACCAGATCGACTCCATCGACGACCGCGAGCTCGACCGGGTCGCGGCGATCATCAGGTCGATGACTCCGGCCGAACGCGAGAACCCGAAGATCCTCAACGGTTCCCGGCGGGCCCGCATCGCCCGCGGTTCGGGTACCCAGGTCTACGACGTCAACAGCCTCGTCGACCGGTTCTTCGCGGCGCGCACGATGATGAGGCAGATGGCGGGCGGTGCGATGGCTGGCATGCCCGGAATGCCGGGCATGGGGGGAGCCAAGCGCAAGGCCAAAGCCAAGACCAAGGCGGGCAGGAAGGTGCGGGGCCAGGCCGGTCGCAGCGGCAACCCGGCAAAGCGTGCCGCGGCTGCGCAGGGCATCGGCCGTCCGGGCGAGGGCCCGCCGCTGCCGCAGGACTTCGACCTGCCGCAGGAGTTCAAGGACCTCCTGCCGCCCGACCAGCGGTGAGGCAGGGTCTGCGGGTCGCGGCACAGGGCCGACACGCGCTGGGACGTCGGCACCGGCAGCGGCCGCCGGTGCCGATGGCGGGTCAAGGCGTTCGCCGCGCCGCGGGTCTGGCACAATAAGTTGTTGAGCAGCGGATGTGCGGCGACCCTCTCACGGCGCGCACCGTGTCGTCCCGAGTAGCCAACCCTTCCCCACAGGGTGCCCAGCTGCTCGCCACGTCAAGACACAGGAGACCGCACTTTCGTGGCAGTAAAGATCAAGCTGAAGCGACTCGGAAAGATCCGCCAGCCGCACTACCGCATCGTGGTGGCCGATGCTCGTGCCAAGCGCGACGGCCGGGTCATCGAGGAGATCGGGCAGTACCACCCCAAGGAGGACCCGTCCTTCATCAAGGTCGACTCCGAGCGGGCGCGGTACTGGCTCGGGGTGGGTGCCCAGCCGACCGATCCCGTCGCGGCGATCCTCCGGGTCACCGGTGACTGGCAGCGGTTCAAGGGCCTGCCCGCCCCGCCGCCGATGAAGACGCGGGCGGAAAAGCCCGACAAGAAGGCCATCTTCGATACGGCCGCCCGGGAGGCCGCCGCGGAGCCCAAGGAGGCGGCGACGACCCCGAAGTCCAAGGGCCGCAAGCCCGCGGGGGGCGCGGCCAAGGGTGCCAAGGCGCAGGGCGCCGAGGCTGCGGCCGGCGGGACGGACTCCGGTTCGGCGCCTGCGCAGGCCGGCGATGCCGCAGGCGACAAGGCCTGAGGTGCTCGAGGAGGCAGTCGAGCACCTCGTCAAGGGCATCGTCGACCATCCGCAGGACGTCCGCGTGCAACCTCGTAACCTGCGGCGGGGCCAGCTTCTCGAGGTGCGGGTGCACCCCGACGACCTCGGGAAGGTCATCGGGCGCGGTGGGCGCACCGCACGGGCGCTGCGGACGGTGGTCGCTGCGCTGGGCGGGCGTAACGTGCGCCTCGACCTCGTCGACGTGGACGAGCTCCGCTGAGGGCATCGAGGGGCGCGCTGTGCAGCTCGTCGTCGGCCGGGTCGGCCGGGCCCACGGCATCCGGGGCGAAGTGGCCGTCGAAGTCCGTACGGACGAGCCGGAGAAGCGGTTCGCCCCTGGGACGGTGCTCACGACCGACCCCCGGGCCCGCGGCCCCCTCACGGTACGTGCAGCCCACCCGCACCACGGCAGGATGCTGCTCGCCTTCGAGGGGATCACCGGCCGGGACGACGCGAGCGCGCTGCGAGGCACCCTTCTCCTGACCGAGGTCGACCCGGGGGACCGGCCCGCCCATCCCGACGAGTTCTACGACCACCAGCTTGTCGGGCTGGCCGCCGTGACGATGAGCGGGCAGCATCTCGGGACCGTCGAGGAGGTGCTGCACCTGCCGGGTCAGGACGTGCTCTGCGTGCGTGACCCCGACGGAGGGGAACGGCTCGTCCCGTTCGTCTCCCAGATCGTGCCGCACGTCGATCCGGACGCCGGGCGGATCGTCGTCGATCCCCCGCCGGGGCTGTTCGAGACGAATACCTGATCATGCGCATCGACGTGGTCACCATCTTCCCCGACTACCTCGAGCCGCTCGGCGTGTCGCTGCTCGGCAAGGCCCGGGAGAAGGGGCGGCTCCACGTCCACGTGCACGATCTGCGTGACTGGGCCGCGGACCCTCACCGTACGGTCGACGACACCCCGTACGGCGGCGGTCCCGGCATGGT
>JBOHCZ010000116.1:0-5360 GCA_050699195.1 Streptomycetales bacterium | reverse complement strand
CCCGTACCCCGTGCCGACCGCCCGGCCGACGCGATCGGGGCGCTGACCCCCGGCCCCGCCGGCCCTGCGGACGTGGCCAGGCAAGCCCGCGACGAGGACGATCCGGCGGTGCTCGACCAGCTGCTGGCCCTGCCCGAGGTCCACCTCGTGATCGACGGCTACAACGTCACCAAGGCCGGCTACGGCTCTCTCACGCTCGCCGAGCAGCGGTTCCGGCTGTTGGGCGGGCTGGCCGGGCTCGCCGCGCAGAGCGGCGCGGAGATCACCTGCGTCTTCGACGGTGCCGATCTCCGCGGGCCGGTGCCGCTCGCCGCCCCGCGGGGGGTACGTGTGCTGTTCAGTAGAACGGGCGAGACCGCCGACGAGCTGATCTGCCGGCTGGTGCACGCCGAGCCGACCGGGCGGCCGGTCGTGGTCGTCTCCTCGGACCGCGAGGTCGCCGAGGGCGTGCGTCGAACGGGAGCCCGGCCGGTCCCCGCGGCCATGTTGCTACGACGCCTTGGCCGGGGCTGACCCTACTGACACCGGCAACTGACGCACCGGCAGCTGACGAATCGGCAGGATCGTGCGCTATGGCGCACGCCGCGGCGCTGAACGGGTTGTCGGTGGCGGTGTCTAACGTCGCCAGTGCCAGATGTCGACGGCCCTCGAGGAGGTCCGATGCTCATCGACTGCGACAACTGCGAGGTTCGCGGGACGGCCTGTGGCGACTGCGTGGTGACCGTGCTGCTCGGTGCCCCTCCGCAGGGCGTGCGTCTCGACACGTCGGAGCGCGCCGCCATCGATGCCCTCTCCGACAAGGGGTTGGTGCCGCCGCTGCGTCTGGTCCTGCCCGACACCGCGGCCAGCTGAGGGAGTCGGGGAGAAGGGTTTTGACATATCGATAATCACAAAAAGGGACATTAGCGCTGAACATTCTTGAATTGCCCTGCACGCCGGGGGAGGCCCGCGTAAAGACCACGAAAATCATCGCTCACCTGGGCAGAAAACGGTCGCATCCATTTGCTCCGTGACCACCCGCTTACTAGTGTGCCCAGGCGAGTACTCGCGGGTCGCGTCACCCAGCCGGGGTGGCGGCGGGTGCTCCCGCCGAGTCCGTTGCCGGTGTCGGGGGCCGGTCTCGGAGCCGGGGACCCAGGCAACAGGGGTGAATCGGTCGCCGCCTACAAGGTGGGTGGCCGTAGGGCGGCTCTCAGTCCGAACCCGACAGCTCACCCGGTAGGCGGTCCAGGGAGAAGAGGAGGGTCGCCCGCGTGGCGTCTCACCGCAGATACCGCCCCGCTCGTCGTCTGCTCGCGCTGTGTAGCGTCACCGCGGCGGCGCTGACCGTGATGCCATCGTCATCGTCGGCCGACCCGGAGCTGACGCTTGAACAGGCCGAAAGCAAGGTGGGGAAGCTTCACCACGAAGCCGAGGTCATCACCGAGAAGAACAACGCGACCCGCGAGAAGGTCCGGGCTGCCCAGAAGCGGCTCGCCCAGATCCAGCGCGAGGTCGAGGAGCAGCAGGCCCAGGTCGCCAAGATGCAGGCGGCCATGGGCGACTTCGCGGCCGCGCAGTACCGGTCCGGTGGCATGGACCAGACACTCAAGCTGCTGCTCGCCAATGACCCCAAGGAGTTTCTCGAGCGCGCGTCCAGGCTCAACCAGATCACCGGCGCGCAGGCCGATCAGCTGCACGAGATCCAGATCGCGAGGCTCGAGCTGGCCTCCGACAAGGCCGCGGCCCAGCAGCAGTTCGCCGAGCTCGAACGGCTGAACCAGCAGGTGGCCAACCAGAAGGAAAAGGTCCAGGCCCACCTGCGCAAGGCCCAGCAGGTCCTCAACGACCTGGAGGCCGAGCAGCGCGCCCGGCTCGAGGCACAGCAGAGCCGTGAGGCGGAAGCCGCCGAGTCCGCCACCTACGACGGGGCCGCGTCCGGACGGGCGGGGGCGGCTGTTTCGTTCGCCTACGACCAGCTCGGCGAGCCCTACGTGTACGGCGCCGCGGGACCCGACGCGTGGGACTGCTCGGGGCTGACGATGGGCTCCTGGGCGAACGCCGGGGTGTCGCTGCCCCACAACTCCGAGGACCAGTACTACGCCACCAGCAGGGTCGCCTACTCCGACATGCAGCCGGGCGACCTGGTCTTCTACTACTCGCCGATCAGCCACGTCGCCATCTACATCGGCGACGGGCAGATCATCCACGCGTCCAACCCCGAGGACCCGGTGACGATCGCCGGAGTCGACGACATGCCCTTCACGGCCGCGGGGCGGCCCTAGGCATACGGCCGCGGGGCGGGCCCGATAGCGCACCGACGAGACGGCCCCGGCGTTCGAGTCACCGGGGCCGTTTCTCGTACGCCCGTGCAGGCCGCCCCCTACGATCGACGCCGTGGATTATCCAGGGCTGCACCGGCCGGACCGGCCGCCGCGTACCTACCGCTGGGTTGCGCCCCTGGCGCTGGTCCTGCTCGTCCTCGATGTTGCCGCGGCGCTGGTCGTTGCCGGGCAACGGCCCTCTGCCCCCTCGTCCCCCGAGACTTCGGAGACGCACGCGCGCGTGAACACCGGGCCGGAGCCGCCGACCGGACCACGCGCCGTGGAGGCGGCTGTCACGAGGCTGCTGGAGCGCCGCGCCGACGCCGTGCTCACCCACGACCGCGCCGCCTTCCTGGCGACGGTCGACCCGGCTGCCGGAGACGCCCGGTCCCGGCAGGCGCGGCGGTTCGGCAATCTCTCCGCGCTGCCGTTCGCCTCCTTCACCTACGGGTTGCAGGATCTCGACCCTGCCCTTCGCAGGGCGCGCACGGGACAGGCCGAGAGCCCGAGCGCGGTCGGCCGGGTCGCTCTGCGCTACCGGATACGCGGCTACGACCGGCAGTCCGTCGAGGGCGTCGAGCACCTCAGGTTCGTGCGGCGCAACGACGCCTGGTTCGTCGCGGGGCACGCCACGGGCAGGAACGAGCTCTCCGTCCCGGGTGACACCCCGTCGAGGCAGCTGTGGGACTTCGGGAAGGTCAACCTGGTCCGCGGCGAGCACAGCATCGTCCTCGGCCTGCTGCCGCGGTCCGGTCTGGGGGCCTACGCCCGCGAGGCCGACGAGGCCGTGCCTGCCATCAGCGCGGTGTGGGGCACCGCCTGGCCCCGCAGGGTGGTCGTCGTCGTACCCGAGACCGAGGACCAGATGTCCAGGCTGCTCGGGGCCGAGCCCGACACCTACACGCAGATCGCCGCGGTCACCACGGGTGAGCGCAGGTACGGCCCCGACGAGGACGCGCCCTCCGACCGGGTCACGATCAACCCGCTGGCCTACGGCGAGCTCAGGTCGCTCGGCCGGGGCGTCGTGATGACGCACGAGATCGCCCACATCGCGACGCGGTACGCCACCAAGCCCTGGACCCCGATGTGGCTCACGGAGGGCATGGCGGACTACCTTGGCTACCGGAATGTCGACATCCCGGTCAGTGCGGGCGCGGTAGAGCTGATCCGGGACATCCGGGCCGGCCGGCTGCCGGGCTCCCTGCCCGCCGACGGCGCGTTCCGAACGTCGCAGGAGGACCTCGCGCAGGCCTACGAGATGAGCTGGCTGGCGTGCCGCTTCATGGCCGAGCGGTACGGGGAGTCCAGGCTCGTGGCCTTCTACCGGGCGGTGGGGCGCCACCCGGACCCTGGTCGAGCCGTCGGTGCGGCGTTCCGTGAGGAGCTCGGCACGACGGAGCGGGAGTTCACCGGCATGTGGCAGGACTACCTGCGGAGCGTCGCCGCGTGAGAGCTTCGTGAGCAGAGCCGCGGCGGACTCCGGTCCGCACCGGGTGGCGCTCCTGCTCGCGATCGCCTTCTCCGGCACGGCGTTCGTGACCGTGCTGGTCCTCACGACGCCCTGGCAGGCGCTGCCGCAGGTGGTGCCGGGTGGAGGCGTTCCCGTCGACCCGTCGCGCGACTTCACCACCGCGGAGCTCGCGCGTGAGGACGGGTTCCACAGCGCGATCCGACCCGCCGCCTACCTCGCGATGGCCGTGGCCCTCCTCGTCCCGGTCGTCCTCGGCCTGACCCCGCTGGGCGCCCGGCTGGTGTCCCGCGCGGCCCGGCCGCTCGGCGGGGGCTGGGTCTGGCAGGTGCTCCTGGGCGGGCTGGTGGTGGCACTCGCGGTCCGGCTCGCGACGGTGCCGTTCGGGGTATGGCAGGAGGGGGTGCTTCGGGACTACGGGCTGTCGACGCAGAACTGGCCGGCCTGGTGGGCCGACCAGGTGAAGGCGTTCGGGTTGAACGCCGGGCTGCTGCTGCTCCTGTTGCTGGCGCTCTACGCGCTGCTGCGCGCCCTGCCGCGACTGTGGTGGCTGCCCGCGGCGCTGGGTGGGGGCGCGACCGTCCTGGTGGCCTCCTTCGTCTACCCGCTGGTCGTCGAACCGGTCTTCAACGACTTCCAGCCGATGCGGCACGGCGCGCTGCGCAGCAGCCTCCTCCGGCTCGCCGAGCGCGACGCGGTGCCGGTGCAGGGGGTGCTCGTCGCGGACGCGTCGCGGCGTACCACCACACTCAACGCCTACGTATCCGGCTACGGCCCGACCCGTCGCATCGTGGTCTACGACACGACGCTGCGCTCCGCGCGGCCGGGCGAGATCCGCCAGGTCGTGGCGCACGAGCTGGGGCACGCGGCCCGCGGGGACGTCGTCCGTGGCACGGTCACCGGGGCACTCGGCTTCGTGGCCGGAACCTGCCTGCTCGCGCTGGTGCTGACAGGGCGGCCGTTGCTGCGGCGCGCGGGTGTGGAGCGGCTGTCCGAACCACGTTCCCTCGCGCTCGTGATCGCGCTCGCGACCGTGACGGCGACCCTGTCGGGCCCGCTCGAGGCCGTGATCAGCCGGCGTGTCGAGGCGAGGGCCGACGTCCACGCCCTCGACCTGACCCAAGACCCGGCCGGGCACGCCCGGGTGATGCGGGAGCTTGCGGTCGCGAACCTGGCCGATCTGGACCCGAACCCGCTGGCGTACGGGATCTTCGCCACGCACCCGACCGGTCCCGAGCGCATTGCCATCGCGCGGGACTGGGCGCGCCTGCATGGCGTTCCTGAGCCGTCCGGGGTGCGACCGGGGGGCCGGTGACACGCACCCTGGTGATCACCAACGACTTCCCGCCGCGGGCGGGGGGCATCCAGTCGTTCGTGCACGCCCTCGCCGTGCGGCTGCCGCCGGGCGAGGTCGTGGTCTACGCGTCGTCGTGGCGCGGTGCGGCGGAGTTCGACGCGGGAACGCCGTTCCCGGTGGTACGGGATCCCGCGAGGGTGCTGCTGCCGACGCCGCGGGTGCAGCGGCGGGCGGGAGAGATCGCGCGGGCCGAAGGGTGCGGCTCGGTGTGGTTCGGCGCGGCGGCGCCGCT
>JBOHCZ010000115.1:0-22802 GCA_050699195.1 Streptomycetales bacterium | reverse complement strand
TGCACGCCGAACACGCCAAGACGTGTCACTAGACGTTTACGGCTGTGTCACCACCCCGCAGGTCGCTGACCTGCACGTTTGTCCCCCGACGTGCCTCAGAACCCCGATTAGCTGCGGAACTCAGGTCAACGAGCAGTTCAGCGACAGGCGTCTCACATTCCGCCAGGGATTACTCACCGCAGTTTCCGAATGACTTCTGGGGTGAGGTCAGTGGGATGGTGCCGATCGGAACCTGCGGTATAGCAGGTAGCCGCCAGCGATCAGGGCGACGCCAACGGGTGCGGCGAGGAGAGCGACAGCCCCGGTATGGGGGAGGCTGTCCAGCCCGTCTGACTGGGCCTGGGCCGTCCCTGCAGTCGTGGGGGTGATGGTCGGGGTCGGCGTGAGCGTCGGTGTCACGGCCGGGGTCAGGCTCGCGCTCGGCTGGGCACTCGGGACGGCGGTCGGTGCCGGATCCGCCCGTGGAATCGGGATCCGGGGTAGCGACAGCCCCCGCACCAGCGGCGCTGGCCCCTCCGCCGACAGCGGTCCCGACTGCCCCGGCGGCAGCGGCACCGAGCGGGGCACCGTCTGGCTGGGCGCCAACGGTGCCCGCCCCGTCTGCGTCGACATCGACACGGCGCAGTCGGTGTCCGCCGCGCCTGCGGCGGAACCGACGCAGACCGTGACCGGGATGCCCGGCGCCGGGTCGGCAGGGCTCGGATCCACCAGACCCGGGTCATCGGGGCTCCGGTCCACCTGGCCGGGGTCGATGCCATCGGGTGTCGCGCCCTGCACGTCATCGCCGATGTCGGTCCGGGGGGCCGAGCCGTCAGGTTCCGTCGTGGCTTGCGTGGTGGCTTGCGTGGTGGCGCAGTCGGCCTCGGCTGTCCCGAGTACGGCGACGTCATTGCCGCACAGGGTGATCGGCACGCTGATCGGCGGCCCGATCGGCGCTGCGGCGTCGTGGCCGGGTGCCGCCTCGCCCGAGATGGCGGTGCCGGCGTTGCCGGGGTCCGTACCCGCGCCGACCTGACTACGTACCGCCTCACGCACCGCCGCGCAGTCGGCGTTCGCGACGCCTAGGACGGCCAGGGAATCGCCGCAAACGGTCACCGGCACGCCCACCAGCGGGTTGACGCTGCCGGCGAGCAGGCCCTGCACGTCGCCGCTGCCGTCGCTGGCGGGGACGGAGCCGTCCCGGCTCGCGGGAGCGCAGTCGGCCTCGATACCACCGAGCAATGCGGTGCCGTTGCCGCACAGGGTGACGATGGTGCCTGCCGGGATGGCGAACGTGGTACCGGCCCCGGATCCCCCGCCGACAGCACCGGAGTCGGCGGAACCGTCGGAGCCTGAGGTTCCAAAGCCGGAGCCGATAGAACCGGCGTCGGTACCGGCGGCCGCGGCCCCTAAGCCGGAGAGGGCGAGACCCGCGGTCGCAATAACCGCGACCAGTGCTCCCTTGGCGAACCGTGACATGAATACCTCGAGCGTTTGCGGGGACATGACAGGGCAATCACTCGTCCGCGCCTGTCTAGCACTCTGAGGGTGAAATGTCATCCGTCCTCAGATTTTCGGCTGTTCGCCGTCCGGTTGCGGCCTCCTGCTGGGGAGGGCTCGATTGCGCCGACCCCCGCGAGTGTCAGACGGCCCCGGCACGCTAGGACCGTCTCGAGCGCAGCCCGCCCGTTCTCGTCCGGCGGGCGACCCGCAACTGGAACGAGTGTCGGAGGTACACCGCCATGCCTTCGCCCCGGTCGGGTCCGTGGTGTGCAGTACTCCGTCTTCCGCTGGGCCGCAGAGGACGCGCCGATGGGCGAGTTCACCTACACCGTCCTCCGCCCGTCCGGCGCCGGGCAAGAAGCCAGCCACGGCGGGATCAAGGGTATCAACGACGAGATGCTCAGCGCGGGGATGAAGCCTCGCTGGCTGCCCCACTTCGAGGTGACGGACTGCGATGCCGTGGCCGCCAAGGCCTCCGAACACGGCGGCAATGTGTCGATGGCGCCCGAAGACCTCCAGGGTGTCGGCCGCCTAGCTTGCTGGCGGACCCCTTCGGTGCGCCCTTCGCTGTGATCACGAGCGTAGCTGCATGACAAGTCAGAGCAGCGATCCGATGCTCCGAATTTTTTCTGTCATGTCGATGGATTTGATGGACACCCCCCCATCTCGCGGAGCGAGATGGGGGGGTGTCCGCGTCCTAGCACCGAACCAAGTGCCGGTTCTGCCAGGCTGTCGCGGTGACCCACGCCCACCGTCACCGCCGCGACCCCGGCCTCGGCCCCGCCCCGCGGGGCGTGCGCATCATCTTGACGGCAGTGCTCGTCCCTCTTATCGCGGCAACGATCTTGGGGCTGGTAGTGCTGTGGCCCTCCGGGGATGAAGTGAAGGCGGGCGACCTCGCGGTGCAGAGGGCGCACGCGACCGTGCTGGCCACACATCCCTGCCGCCACGGCGTGTCGCATTGCCTGTCTGCGTCGGTCGACCTCACCAGTGGTCCCGGCGCACCAGGACGCGCCGAGGCGACGCTGCCGTTCGGTCGGCAGGCACCGCCGTTCGAGGTTGGGGATCAGATCACGCTCGGCTACGTCGCCCAGGCCCCGGTGGACCAGCGGTACCAGTTCATCGACTTCGACCGCACGCAACCGCTGATGCTGCTGCTGGGGATCTTCATCGCCGGGGTGCTGATGTTGTCGCGGTGGCGCGGCATCGGCTCGCTGGCCAGTCTGGCGTTCTCGTTGCTGCTGATCACGCTTTTCGCGGTGCCAGCGCTGCTCGAGGGCAGTCCCCCGTTGGCCGTCGCGATCGTCACGGCATCCACGATCATGATCGTCGCCCTCTACCTCTCCCACGGGTTCAACGCCCGCACCAGCGTCGCGATGCTCGGCACTCTGCTCGCGCTCGTGGTCACCAGCGTGCTGGGAAGCATCTTCACCCGGATCGGCAAGTTCACCGGACTGAAGGAGGAAGAGAGCCAGTTCATCGGGGCCGTCGCCAACCAGGTCGATCTCCGGGGCCTGTTCTTGGCCGGGCTGGTCATCGGGGCGCTGGGTGTGCTCGACGATGTCACCGTCACCCAGGCCTCAGCCGTGTGGGAACTCGCCGACGCCGACCCACAAGCATCTCGTGCCTCCCTGTTCGCCCGAGGCATGCGAGTCGGCCGGGCACACGTCGCATCCACCATCAACACGCTGGTCCTCGCCTACGTCGGGGCCACGCTGCCGCTGCTCCTCGTCTTCACCGTCATCGACGTCCCCATCGGGGTCGCCGTCAGCCAGGAACTCGTGGCGCAAGAAGTCGTCCGCGGTCTGGTCGGCGGACTCGGCATCATGACCGCCGTCCCCATCACCACGGCGATCGCCGCCCTCATCGCCGGCCTCCTCGCGACCCGCCGAAACCCTTCCCCTGCATGAGACCGGGCGGATCACTGATGCGCCAGCTGCGACGGAAGCGCCTGGCAGCCTACGGCGGTGACGATCAGGCGCGCGGAGTTCGACCGGCTGGCCCGCCACCTCGCCGGGCGGACTGTGCTGGTGGATGTCTTGCCCTGCTCAGAGCCCGCCGAGGTGGAAGACCTCGAAGGTGACGCCGTACCGGACGCCAAGCCGAGTGCCGGCGGCCCGTGAGAGCCCCTCGAGGAACTCCCCCGGATCGAAGTCACCGGACCCCAGCCCACGCAGGTATACCGCGTGTGCCCGGAGCGACTCCACGCCCTTTTCGAAGGTGTCGGTGACGTCGACGCCGTGTCGCGACCTCGGGGAGGCGGCAGCCCATACCTGACGGACGCCCGGCCAAGGCTTCAACCCCTCGTCGCCGAGCTCAGCGAACACCCAGCGGTTCGCGGCGTCGCGCACCGCGTCCAGGGTGGCCTGGCCGGTGACCATGTGGTCGGCCTGGTTCAGCGCCGTGCCGCCATCCCAGGTGTCCCGGAAGTTGTTCGTCACCACGACGTCCGGGCGGTGCCGGCGCACCTGGCGGGCGATGGCGCGCCGCAGCGCCAGGCCGTATTCCAGCATGCCGTCCGGGAACCCGAGAAAGTCGACCACATCGACCCCGACCAGCGCGGCGGACGCCCGCTGCTCGGCCTCCCGCACCCCGCGCGTCTCCTGTGGCGGCATCCCGTCAATGCCCGCCTCGCCGCTGGTGACGAGGCAGTAGACGACCCGCTTGCCTTGGCCGGTCCAGCGGGCGATCGCAGCCGCTGCGCCGAACTCCAGGTCATCAGGATGCGCCACCACGGCAAGGGCCCGATCCCAGTTCTCGCTCAGCGGCTCCAGCACGTCCTGCTTCAAGGTGTCCCTCCCCGACACAGGCTATCGGTGACGGTGACCGGCCGTCGTTCTATATCCCGTCGGCGACGGGAGCTGTTGGATCGACCGCGCAACCCAGCCCTGAGGCGGCGGTGAACAAGGCCTGGTCGTTGGTCCAAAGTCCCGCGTCAGGGGTCAGTTGCGTCGCCGCGAGGAGCTGCGCGTCCACGTAGCCGATGCCCAGCCCGTACAGCTGGTGGCACTCGATGAGGGTCAGAACCTCGTCCGTCGTGGCGACCGTTGCCTGCGGCAGGCTGGCCAGCAGTCCAATGACCGCACGACGCTCGGAGAGATGGCCGAGCGCGAGTTCGCCGATCACCCAGGGATGGGCCACGACCAGGCCGCGCTCGAGCAGCGTGACGAGGGTCGAGTGTCCAGCTCTGAGATGCGCGATCCAGATCGAGGTGTCGACGAGGATCACGAGGGTTCGGTACGACGTCTGGTGGCTTCGGTGAGCGCGGGCTCGCTCCCGCCCAGCCTGGCCAGGCGACGGGCGCTCTCCCGCTGGATGAGGGCCCGCAAGGCCTCCCGAACAAGGGCGCTCTTCTCGCTGGTCCCGGTCAGTCGCTGCGCCTCCGCGACCAACTCGTCATCGAGAGCAAGGGTCGTCCGCATCGTCGTCTCATCTCTCATGCATCGAAAACGTCATCTTATGATGACACAGATCGTGCTGACGCGATGTCGGGCAGTTCCCGGCGCAAGCCAGTGTTCGAGGCGTACGGTCCGGCCGGCCTACGCGGGGTACTCCTCGTCGGTGACCGGCTCCATCCACCCGGTCACGCCCAGCGAGACCGCTAGATGGACGAGGTAGCCCCCGCTGCTCGCGCCGTGCCAGTGGCGCTCGCCCGGGGGCACCCAGACGGTGTCACCGGCTCCGATCTCCCGCGGCGTTTCGCCGAAGGCGCAGATCAGTCCCCGGCCGGCGGTCACGTGCAGGATCTGTCCGCGCTCGTGGTCGTGCCAGTGGGTACGCGAGCCGGGCGGAAACAACACGCTGTTGATGGTGACGCCGTCGGTGGCAGGCAGCACGAGGTCTGCCCACACGCCGCCGGTGAAGGCCGCCGACCGCTGCTCCGAGACCACGCCCTCGACTCGTCCCCTGATGATCTTCACGACTACCTGCCTCCTCTGCAGCTCACCGACCAGGTCGACGTAGCGGGAACATCCTTCATCATCAGCGCGCGGTGAGGCCACCTTCCAGGCCCGCCTTGCCGCCGGCGACATCTGCAGCCGGGCGTGTTCCGCCTCATTCGCCGCGCGGCACGCTACCGACGGTCGCCGTCTCGGGGTAGTGGCAGGCGCTCGGGTGACCGACTCCGAGGCGGTCGACGAGCTCTGGGGTCTCCTGCGCGCACTTCTGGTCGGCCTTCCAGCATCGAGTACGGAACACACAACCCGAGGGCGGACTGGCCGGGTTGGGTATGTCGCCGCGCAGGACGACGCGTCCGCGCCTCCCCCGCAGGTCGGGGTCGGTGACGGGCACCGCCGACAGCAGCGCCTGGGTGTAGGGGTGCGTCGGATGCTGGTAGAGATCCTGCTTGTCGCCGATCTCCATCACCTTGCCGAGGTACATCACGGCTACCCGGTGTGAGATGTGGCGGACCACCGACAGGTCGTGGGCAACGAACAGGTAGGCGAGGCCGAACTCCTCCTGGAGCTCCTGGAGCAGGTTCACGACCTGCGCCCGGATGGAAACGTCCAGCGCGGACACCGGCTCGTCGAGCACGATCACCTGTGGGTTCGATGCGAGCGCCCGGGCTATCCCGATGCGCTGGCGCTGTCCGCCGGAGAACTGGTGCGGGTAGCGCGACGCGTGCTCCGGGTTCAGGCCGACACGTCTGAGCAGCTCGGCGACCCGCTCCCGGCGCTGCGCCGCGTCGAGGGCCGTGTGGACGCGAAGCGGCTCGGAGATCGTCGAGCGCACAGTCAGGCGGGGGTTGAGGGACGCGTACGGGTCCTGGAAGACGATCTGCACCTCCCGGCGGATGTCCCGGAGCTCACGGCGGGTGTAGCGGGTGATGTCACGCCCCTTGAACAGGACCCGCCCGCCCGTCGGTGCCAGCAGCCGCGTGATCAACTTGCCCGTCGTCGTCTTGCCCGAGCCCGACTCCCCCACAAGGCCCAGGGTCTCCCCCGCACGCAGGTCAAGGTTGACCCCCTCGACGGCGTGCACGTGCCCAACCCGCCGCCTGAGCACCCGCGAGCGCACCGGGAAGTGCATCACCAGGTTCTCGACCCGCACGATCTGCTGCCCCCGCGCGGCGCGAGCGTGCAGGTCCGACGTCGCGCCTTCGCTCGTCATCGCCTGGTCTCCCCGGCCATCTCGTCGTGGAAGTGACAGGCCGCACGATGGTCTGCCCCCAGGTCGTAGAGCGGAGGAGGCTCGCTGACGCACTGCTCGCGGGCCCGGGAAAGGCGGCAGCGCGGATGGAAGGCGCAGCCAGCCGGCGGGGTGAGCAGGCTCGGAGGCTCCCCGGGGATCGCGGAGAGGCGGGCCAGGTCGGCGTCGAGCCGCGGCAGGCTCGTCATCAAGCCCAGGGTGTACGGGTGCCGGGGCGCGTGGAAGGTCGTACGGACGTCCGCGGTCTCCACCACTCGGCCCGCGTACATGACCACCACCCGGTCGGCCATCTCCGCCACCACCCCGAGATCGTGGGTGATGAGGATCGTCGCCGCACCGGTCTCCCGCTGGGCGATCTGCAGGACGTCGAGCACCTGCGCCTGGATCGTGACATCGAGCGCGGTGGTGGGCTCGTCGGCGATGAGCACCTTCGGTCGGTTCGCGATCGCCATCGCGATCATTGCGCGCTGGCGCATGCCGCCCGAGTACTCGTGCGGGTACTGGCGGAACCGCTGCTCGGCGCTCGGGATGCCGACCAGCTCGAGCAACTCGATCGAACGCCGCCGCGCCGGCCCGTCACCCATCCGCCGGTCATGGGTACGCAGGGCCTCGGCGATCTGGCTGCCGACCGTGAACACCGGGTTGAGCGACGTCATCGGATCCTGGAACACCATCGCGATATCGCCACCGCGGATCCGCCGCAGCTGCGCCTTGGACGCACCGAGCAGGTCGCACCCCTCGAAGAGCACCCGCCCGGCCCGGATTCGGGCGTGCGGGGCGGGCAGCAGCCCGAGCACCGAGAGCGCGGTCACGCTCTTGCCGGACCCGGACTCGCCGACGATCGCGAGGGTCTCCCCGGGGAACAGCTCCCAGCTCACCCCGTCGACAGCGCGGACGAGGCCTTGGCCGGTCGCGAACTCTGCGACGAGCCCCTGTACGGACAGGACCGGATCACTCATCGGGCGACGCCACCTCAGCTCTCGGCCACGCCAAGCCACTCCATCAGCGCGGCGGCGTACACCTTGGCGGTCTTGACGAGCGCGTCGCACTCGATGTGCTCGTCGATGGCATGGTGCAGGTTGAGCACGCCGTACCCGAACAGGACGGTGGGGATGGCGTGCTTGCCGAGCATGGTGCTGATCCCCACGGGGGACGGCACCCCCGCCACGGTCGGCTCGGCACCCGTCATGTCCCGCACCGCCGCACTCAGCCCTGTGACCAGCGGGTGGTCGTCGGGCACGCCGTAGGGCTGCATGTCGCGAACCACGGCGAGTGTCGCCTGGTTCTCCGGGTACGCGGCGTTGTGCGCCGCGAGCACCTGCTGCACCTCCATGCGGGCCTGGTCCTGCTTCAGGCTCGGCGGGATGCGCCGGTTGACGGTGATCTCTGCCCACCTGGCCTGGTGGTGGAACGCGCCCCGCGGCGCGCAGTCGATGCCGCTCACCCGCATCGGCGACTGCCCCTGCCCCTCCACCGGGTCCACGTAAGCGTTCACCTTGTCGATGAGCGGCCGGAGCCGGTCCAGGAGGAACAGTGCGGCCTCGACCGCGCCGTACCCACGCTTCGGCGAGATGTTGTGCAGGTTCTGGCCGACGACGTGGATCCGGTAGGTCTGCCAGCCGGAGAACGAACGGATGATGTTGTCCGTACCCATCGCCGGGAAGAACTCCCGCCCCAGCGGGCTGAACTCGCTGGTGCAGGCGTACAGCGCCATGTCGTAGTCGAACGGCAGCCGCTCGGAGAGGTGCTGCATGCCGTACTCGCCGCCGGTCTCCTCGTCGACGTCGTGGATGCACGTCACGTCGCCCCGCAGGCGCACGCCGGCCGCCCCGAGCGCCTCCAGCGCGAACAAGATCGCCGCGATGGGCGACTTGTGGTCGGCCGCCCCGCGTCCGTAGATCTTCCCGTCGCGGATCTCGCCGCCGAACGGGTCGACGCTCCACTCCGTCCGCAACTCTGCGGTGAACGGATCGAACCACTCGCCGAGATCGGCCGGGTGGGTGTCCAGGTGGGCGTTCACGAGCAGCCGCGGGGTGGACGTGGTGCCCTTCCAGGTGGCGATCAGGTTCGGGCGGCCCGGCACCGCCTCGACCGTTTCCACCGGAATCCCGATGCCTTCGTAGCGCGACTTCACCAGCTCCGCCATCGCCGCTTCCCCGGGCGAGTCCGGGTCGAAGGCCGGGTTGATGCTGCGTGTCCGGATCATGGTCTGCATCAGCTCGACGAGTTCGTCGCGTCGGGCGTCGATGTACTCGGTCACGGCTTCCTGCTGCCGGTTCATCGCATGCGCTCCTTCATGTCTTCAGGCGTGGGTCGAGGACGTCGCGCAGACCGTCGCCGAACAGGCTGAACCCGAGCACGGCGATCATCGTCGCGAGCCCGGAGAAGGTCGAGATCCACGGGGCGAGCTCGAGGTACTGCTTGCCGCCGTTGATCATGGATCCCCACGTGGGGGTCGGGGGTGGCACACCGAGGCCGAGGAAGCTGAGTGTCGCCTCGATCAGGATCGCGGTGGCGATGCCGAGCGAGGACACCACGATCAGGGGCGACAGCACGTTCGGCATGATGTGCCGGATCATGATGCTGAGGCTCGACGACCCGACGGCCTCCGCCGCCTCGACGTAGTCACGGGCGCGTACCGAGATGACGGCGCTGCGCATGACCCGTCCGAACCGCGGGATCGTGGCGATGCCGATCGCGACGATGGTGTTCATGAGGGACGGGCCGAGCGCGGCCACGATGGCGAGCGCCAGCAGGATGTTGGGGAACGACATGACGATGTCGAAGACCCGGCCGACGAACATGTCGACCCAGCCGCCGAGGTACCCGCCGAGCAGTCCGAGCAGCATGCCGCCGAGGGCGCCGACCCCGACGGCGACGACGCCCGCCTGCAGCGACACGCGGGCGCCGTACACCAGCCGGCTCCACACGTCGCGGCCGTACTCGTCGGTGCCGAGCAGGTGACCCGCGCTCGCCGGCCCCTGCAGCCGCTGCTCGAGCTGCTGGGCGGTGGGATCGTGCGTGGCCAGGATCGGCGCGAACACGGCCGCGAGGACCACGAGACCGACGATCATCCCACCGGTCACCATCGGCTTGTTGCGGAGCGCGCTTCTCCACATCGCCTGTCCCTACCGCGCCCTGACCCGCGGGTCCAGCAGCGCGTACGTCATGTCGGTCAGCAGGTTCACGAGCACGAAAACAGTAGCGATCACGAAGGTGACGCCCTGGACCACCGGGTAGTCCCGGGCGAGGATGGAGTCCATCAGCAGCTTGCCGAGCCCCGGCCTGGCGAAGACCGTCTCCACGACGATGGTCCCGCCGAGCAGGTAGCCGAAGTTGATCCCGATGATCGTCACGATCGGGATCGCGGCATTGCGCAGGGCGTGTTTGAAGATGACCTTCCGCTCGGCCAGGCCCTTCTCCCGCGCGGTACGGATGTAGTCCTCCCCGAGCACGTCGAGCATGCTCGACCGGGTCATCCGCGCGATCAGGGCAGCCCCGGAGACGCCGAGCGTGACCGCGGGCAGCACGAGTGCCTGCAGGACCGAGCCGGGGATGTCGGGGCGCCCGGCGCCGATGCTGGGGAACCAGCCGAGCTTCGTGGCGAAGACCAGCGAGAGCATCACGCCGATCCAGAAGACCGGGGCCGCGACCCCGCCCGTACTGATCACGAGGCTGAGCATGTCGATCCAGCTCCCGCGCCGGCTTGCCGCGAGCACGCCGAGGGGCACGCCGATCAGCACTGACAGCACTACGGCCGCGACCGCGAGCTGGACCGTGGGCAGCACCCGGGCGGCGATCTCGGCGGTCACAGGGCGGCGGGTACGGATGGACGTGCCGAGGTCTCCCTCCAGGTAGCGGCCGATGAAGTTGATGAACTGCTCGTGGAGCGGGCGGTCCAGCCCGAGGCTCGCCCTGGTCTGCGCGACCTGCTGCGGGGTGGCGGTGTCTCCGAGCATCGCCACCACCGGGTCACCCGGGATCAGGTGGACGACGAAGAACACCACGACCAGCACGCCGAGGATCGTCGGCAACGCTGCGATCAGCCGTTCCAGGACGGCACGTCCCATCCGGCCCGCCTAGCCCTCGACGGAGACGCCGTCCAGCCGGATGCTTCGCAGCGGATCGCTCTGGAAGCCCCGCACCCGGTCACGCATGGCGAACACGAAGTTCTCGTGGTCGATGTAGTAGTAGTGGTGACCCTCGAACACCTTCCGCTGCACGTCGGCGAACAGCCTTTCGCGCAGGCCCTCGTCCATCGACGTGGTCGCCTTCGCCAGCGCCCGGTCGATCGCCGGGTCGTCGATGCGCGCCCAGTTGTTCGCCGGGATCTGCGAGGAGTGGTGCCAGGTGTACATCACCCGGTCGGGAGCGGGTTCCTGGCTACGGCTGAGGATGAACATCTGGAGCCCCTCGTCGGTGACCAACGCCTCCAGGAAGCTCTGTGCCTCCATCACCTTGATCTTGACGTTGATCCCCACCGCCTTCAGGTCCTGCTGGATGACGGTGGCCGGCTCGGTGAACCGGTCGATGTTGGGCACCGAGAACGTCACGCTCACACCGTCCGGGTAGCCCGCCTCGGCGAGCAACTGCTTGGCGCGCTGCGGGTTGTGCTGGTACTTGACGACGCCCCGGGCGACGTGGGTGACGTCGGGCGCCAGGACGCTGTCGGCCGGAGTCGAGGTCTCCCCGAACAGGTTGTCGATCATCTTCTTGCGGTCGATCGCGTAGGCGACCGCCTCTCGGACGCGAGGATCGTCGAACGGCGGCTCGTCCGCCTTCAGGCCGAAGAACCGGGTGATCAGACCCGGCTTGGAGGAGAACTTGATGTCGCCCTGCTGCTGGTACTGCGCGAGCTTGTCGGGATCGGTGATCTGGATGATGTCCACGTCACCGGCCTCGAACGCGTTGTACATCGTTGTCGCGTCGGGGATCGGGACGTAGACGACGCGCTGCAGCCCGGGCTTGTCACCCCAGTAGTTGTCGAACGGCCCCAGCACGGTCTCCTGCTGAGGTCTCCAGCTCTCGAACTGGTAGGGGCCGGTACCGATCGGGTCTTGGGCGAACTTCTTGCCCTTCTGCTGCACGGCCTTCGCGCTGACGATGCCCGCGTACCAGTTGGCGAGCTTGTCCAGGAACGCCGGGTCGGGCTCCCCCAGCTTGAACTCGACCTCGTCGTCGCCATGCGCCTCGACCTTGTCCAGGGACTGCATGAGCTCAGCGTTGGGCGAGGCCAACTCCGCACTCACCAGCCGCTCGAAGGTGAAGGCCACATCCCGCGCGGTCATCTCACCGAAGCCATCATGGAACTGCACCCCCTCGCGCAGGGTGAACGTCCAGGAGGTGCCGTCGCCGGAGGATTCCCAGTCGGTGGCGAGCGCCGCCTCGATCTCGGTCCCGCCCGGCTCGTACTGCACCAGACCCTCGAAGATGTTCTCGGAGAGCTGCTTGTCACCTACCGAGGTCAGCACCTGAGGATCGAGCGTCCCGAGGTCGTACTGCATCCCCAGGCGGAGCTGGCCACCCCCACCGCCCCCCGAGGCCCCTCCTCCGCAGCCCGCGAGCGCCAGCATCGGCAGAACCAGCGAGATGAGCGCGACCCGGGTGGTGGGGGTCCTCATGGTGCCTCCTATGTGGTTCAGCGTCTCGTCCCCCGGTTGATGAACAGGCTCGGCGGTCAGCCGGCCATGGTGACTCCCGCGACGGCGCCCTCGCGGCGCGCGTCGGCCGCGCCATGGCAGAGCCCGGAACGTGGGTCCCGTCCCACCGCCTGTACAGCTCCGAACCAGGGCGAGCCGGCGGCTCTGTACTGCACGTCATGGCCACGCGCCGCCAATTCCCTCTTGACCGGCTCCGGCAGGTCGGACTCGGCCTCGAACTCATGGCCCGACCAGTGCACCCGGGGCAGGTCGGTGGCAGCCTGCAGACCCATCCCGTGGTCGAGAACATTCACCAGCGCCTGGGCGAGGGTGTTCGGGATCCGCGTGCCGGAGGGGCTGCCGAGAGCCAGCACGGCTGTCTCGCCCTCGCAGACGAGCGTCGGCCAGGGGGTGAGGGGACGCCGGTAGGGGCTGATCCCGGCGGGTCTGTCTCCGGGCCGCGGATCGAACAACTTCATCGCGTTGTTGAGCAGGAACCCGTAGCCCGGAACCGTGATCCCGGAGCCGAAGGGGTCGCCGAGGCTTTGGGTCAGGGACACGAAGTTCCCGTTGCGGTCGACATGCGAGTGATGCGTCGTGCCACATTCGTGCCCAGGGGCCTCCCCGGTGGTGGCTGTGAGCTTTGTGGTGTCGGGGCGCGCCCGTTGGTACGTCCAGGGGTCGCCCGGCCGGAACGAACTCGCGCGGTCGTGGCGGATGAGGGCTCGCCGCCGCGCCGCGTACTCCGCACTCAGCAGCCCTTCCAGCGGGACGTTCACCTGCGTGTGGTCGCCGATGTGGAGGAGGCGGTCGGCGAACGCCAGCTTCATGGCCTCGATGAGCAGGTGCAGCTGGTCTGCCGACAGCGGCGCGAAACCGCGGAAGTCGATGCCGTCGAGAAGCTTCAGGAGATGGAGTAACAGCGCGCTGGACGATGGGGTCGCGCCCAGGATCGTGTGGCCCTTGAAGCTCACACGGTCCGGCTCGCGTACCCACATCAGTTTCTCGGGGTAGCGGGCGAGGTCGTCCCGTGAGAGAACGCCGCCGTCCGCGCCCAGATGGGCCACGATCGCCCTCGCGATCTCGCCGCCGTAGAAGCTTTCGTACCCGTCGGCTCCGATGAGTTCGATCGTGTCGGCGAGCTGAGGTTGCACGATGATCTCGCTCTCGCGCTTGGGTTCCCCGTCGCGACGCAGGAACAGTCCTGCGGTCCCGGGGAAGCGCGTGAGGGCGTCTCGGTACTCCGCGACGAAGGCCGTCATCCGGCTCGTCAGCGGCACGCCCTCGCGGGCGGCGCGTGCCGCGGGTGCCACCACGACAGGCAGCGGCAGCGAGCCCCAGCGCTGGTGGGCGGTGACCCAACCGCACACATTGCCGGGGATACCCACCGCGAGCGCGCCGGTCGTGTTGCGGTCACCTTCGGTCCAGAACCGGTAGTCGCCCTGGGTGGGGCTTTCCAACCACCGGTACATCTCGGGACGGGCCGCGCCTGGCGCGCAGGCGTAGAAGTCGAGCGCGACGGTGCGCCGCTCGGCTGCCAGATGAACGAGCATGTTCCCCTGCCCTCCGAGATGGGACATCGCGGGTTCGCACACCGCCAGAGCGAAGGCGGTTGCGATCGCGGCGTCCACCGCGTTGCCTCCACGCATCAGCATGTCAGCGCCCGCGGCGGTGGCACGCGGGTGCGACGAGCTGCTGAGACCTCCGTAGCACGTCGTGTCGTGCGTTCCACCGGAAGCGTGCGCAAGCGGCAACCCGGAAACACCTCCCAACCGGGAAGCTGTGCCATTTGGTAGCACAGCGTGCCTCGTTACGGTACGAGTGCTCTCGAGGGTCGTCAAGACCCTGGCGGCCAAGCTGGCTGCGACCGCCGGAGGGCCCGCCCGTCCGCGCTGGCCCTGTCAGGCCGGGAGTACCCGGGTCAGCCGCGGACGGTCAGCCCCTGCGTGGCGTCACGTACGAGACGGCCGAGGGAGGGGACACGCGAGGCGGGAAGGCGGTGCGCGGGGACCGACAGGCTGATGGCGGCCGCCGGCCGGTCTCGTGAGTCGAGGAGGACGGCGCCCACCGCGGAGATGTCCGCACGCCACTCGCCACGGTTGACGGCGTATCCGCGCGTTCGGATCTGTTGAAGCTCCTTGTGCAGACCCGCAGCGGTCGTGATCGTGTGCTCGGTGTATGTCTCGAGGCCGTGGTCGATCACGGCTTGAACGTCCTCAGCCGCGCTGTGCGCGAGGATCGCCTTACCGGTCGCTGACGCGTAGATGGGCGCGACAGCGCCCAGACGCTCGAAGGTGCGCACGGACTGTGATCCATCGACCTTCTCGATGAGGACGATCCAGGCACCATGGGCGACCGCCAGATGGACATTCTCCCCGGTCCGGCTCTGCAGCTCGTGCATGACGGGCAGCGCGACCTCGCGCAGGTCCAACTCACGTGCCTTGCTGCCCAGGCTCAGGGCCTTGGTCGTCAGCGACCAGCGGCGCGTGTCCGACTCGTCCGAATAGATCCATCCCAGATCGTGCAAGACGTTCAGGCCTCGCTGCGTCGTGCTCTTGGGGAGGTCAAGCAGGCGGGCCAGCTCACTCACTCCGACGGGCTGGCGGTCCGCGACCCCGTCGAGAATGCGGAAGACCGTCACGACGCTGCGCATGCCACCACCCTCGACCCCCGTTGACAGAGCCACACACCGACGCAAGTATGGTCCACATCGTAGCACTACGTTCCGTGACACGGCACAACCACCCTCGGCACAAGGATTCGGTCGCGTCGCATCCTGGTCGGCGTAGGGCAGCTCGGAGATTGCGGAAGGCGTCTGATCAGCCCCCAGCTGCACGGTGCGCGCCAGCAAGTCCAACCCGGCCGCCCCGGTTCAGGCCTACGTGACCTGCGCGGCCGTCAACTGATCAGTAGCACCTCAAACGTCCCCGGCAGGTCCGAGCACACCTGCCGGGGGCGGGCTGATCGCTGATGTCATCCCCAGAAGATCGCGGTCGGGTCCCGCGAGACCTCGTCCAACACCGCTTCGACGCTTGCGGTCGGGGCTACCGGGTCGTACCGGTGGAAACGCAGGTTGCGGTCCCGCCAGTACAGCGACCACAGCGCGGTAGACGTGGTGTAGCGCAGCCTCGCGATGGGAAAGCGCGTCCAGTCGGGTCCCATGTCGTCATACCAGGGGGCACGGCACTCGACGATCGTCAGATGCCCGGGCGCCTCGTCGCACTCGACCCGGACCTGGTCGCGGGCATGTCCGGGCACGCGCTGCTCGCACCAGCGCCGCACGCGTGCCACATCAAGCTTCGGCAGACCGGTGTTCGCCACCCGCCCAGGATGTCATCCGGTAGGCGGCGGCCTCGCATCAGTCATCGTGCACGCGACCACGCCCGCGATCCCTCCCGGCACCTGACCCGTCGCGATCTCCCGGATAGTGCGGCGTCTGCTCAGCGGGTGGCGGGCAGCAGTTCAGCGAGGAGAGCGTCGACGCGGCCGCGGATCTCGTCGCGGATCCGGCGCACCGCCTCGATGCCCTGGCCAGCCGGGTCGTCGAGCTTCCAGTCCGCATAGCGCTTGCCGGGCAGGATCGGGCACGCGTCGCCGCAGCCCATGGTGATCACGACGTCGGAGGTCTCGACGGCGTCGTGGGTGAGGGTCTTCGGGCGCTGGCCGGTGATATCGAGACCGACCTCAGCCATCGCGTGGACTGCGACCGGGTTGATGGAGTCGGCCGGCGTCGAGCCGGCCGAGCGGACCTCGACCCGGTTCCCGGCGAGGTGGGTCAGCCACGCGGCGGCCATCTGTGAACGCCCGGCGTTGTGGACGCAGACGAACAGCACGCTGGGGGTGGAAACGGGGGCGGTCATGGGGAGTCCTCCCTTCTGGCGGGTCTACGACCGCGTCGTCCGCCGCCGGCCCGACATGGGGATACAGCATGACCACCAGCGCCAGGCCCGCGGTCATGCCGGCAAGCTGGGCGACGACGAAGCCGGGGACCGAAGGGGCGAAGCCGGTGGACGAGGTGAACCAGGCTCACGCGCTCTGCCCCACGCGCTCCGGTACCGGCGTCGCGGTCTCCAGGGGACGCAGCAGCTCGGACAGCGCCGCCAGCGGCTCCGGCAGCGCCCGGTAGTACACCCAGGTCGCCCGCCGCTCGGCCGAGACGAGCCCGTACTCGCGCAGCACCTTGAGGTGGTGGCTGATGGTGGGTTGGGAGACCTCGAACTCCCCGGTCAGGTCGCACACGCACACCTCACCCCCGGCGTGGGAGGCGATCAGCGACAGCAGGCGCAGCCGCACCGGGTCGCTGAGCGCCTTGAACACCCCGGCCAGGTCCACCGCTCGGCTGGCCGACAGCGGCTCCCGCACCAGTGGGGAGCAGCACCCCGGCCTCGACAGGTCCATGGACACTCCATCGACGGCGGTCTAGTTTCAGATGCATCTATGTTCACAGGCATCTATGCAGCGGCGCAAACCCGGTGGTGACGATGGGCGACTCGGTCCTCGGCATCGAGGTGCCTGACACCCGGCCGGTCTTCCTGGCCGTGCTGCTCGTGCACGTGCTGGCCGGCGGCACCGCCGTGGTCTCCGGGGCCGTCGCGGCGCGGGCCCGCAAGCGGCCAGGACGCCACCCCCGCTCCGGACGGGTCTACCTCTGGGCGCTCGGGGTGGTGTTCGCCACCGCCGCTGCTCTGACCGTGCTGCGCTGGCCCCACAACATCCACCTGCTCGTGCTCGGCACGCTCGCATTCGCCGCGGGCGGCGGCGGCTGGCTCGCGCGGCGGGGCCGGCGGCCCGGGTGGGTGCGACGGCACATCCTCGGGATGGGTACCTCCTACGTGGTGCTGCTCACCGCCTTCTACGTCGACAACGGACCCCGGCTCCCGTTGTGGAACCTGCTCCCGGACTGGGCATTCTGGATTCTGCCCGCCGCCGTCGGCACCCCGGTCATCACCCGCGCCCTCGCCCGGCACGGGTCAGGACCGCGACCTCTCGTGGGTGTCCGTCGCCGGGGTGCTGGCTGCGGCCGCCGCACGCCGCGCGCGCAGCCGACGCCGCCCGGCGAGCAGTAGCGGTCCGGCCGCTGCGGCGACCACCAGGACCACGAGTATTGCCGAGACGGGCCGGTCGACGAAGGTCGTGGGGTCACCGCCGGCGATCTTCAGGGCGCGGCGCAGGTTCTGCTCGACAAGTGGTTCGAGCACCAGCGCGAGCACGGCGGGAGCAAGTGGGAAGCCGTAGCGCTGCATGAGAAAGCCGACCATGCCGAAGATCAGCACCAGCAGCATGTTGAAGAGGTCGAAGCTCAGCGCGTAGGCACCGAGCACGGTGAAGGAGAGCACGCCGGAGAACAGCAGTGCCGTGGGGATCTTGAGGAGCCGTACGAAGACGCCGACCAGCGGCAGGTTGAGCAGGAGCAGGACGACGTTGCCGACGTACATGCTGGCGATGATGGCCCAGACCAGCCCCGGGTCGCTGCGGAACATCAGCGGCCCGGGCTGGAGCCCGTACATCATGAACACGAAGAGCAGCAGCGCCGTGGTCGCGGATCCGGGGATACCCAGCGTCAGCAGGGGCACCATCGCTCCCCCGACGCCCGCGTTGTTGGCGGCCTCCGGTCCCGCCACCCCCTCGATGGCGCCCTTTCCGAACTCCTCGCGGCGGCGGGAGATGCGCTTCTCCGCCACGTAGGACATGAACGAGCCGAGCGTCGGGCCGATCCCCGGCAGTACGCCGATGAGGAACCCGATGACCGATCCCCGCCCGTAGGGCCCGATCGAGCGGCGCCAGTCCTCCCGGCTCATCCACACCCGGCCCTGGATCCGCTGCATCTGCCCGGCTTCTGACCCTCGCCGGCAGAGGTTCGTCAGGGCCTCGGGTACGGCGAACAGCGCCATCGCGAAGAGGGCGAAGTCGACGCCGTCGTTGAGGGGCAGGATCCCGAAGGTCAGGCGCGGAACGCTGGTCTGCGGGTCGATGCCGATGACGGCCACGGCGAGGCCGAACAGCGTCGCGATGAGTGCCTTCAGCGTGGAACCCGTCGTGAGGGTCGATGCCATCGACAGTGCGAACACCATGAGGAGGAAGTACTCCGCGGAGCCGAACGCGATCGCGATGGAGACGAGCAGTGGCGCCATCAGCATGAGCGCGAGCGTGGAGAACGTGCCGGCCACGAATGACCCGATCGCGGACGTGGCCAGGGCGGGCCCCGCGCGTCCACGACGCGCCATCTCGTAGCCGTCGATGGTGGTCACGACCGTCGCGACCTCGCCGGGCGTGCGGATGAGGATGGAGGTGATCGACCCCCCGTACATCGACCCGTAATAGATCCCGCTCAGCAGGATGAGCCCCGAGACCGGGTCGAGTCCGAACGAGAGCGGGATCAGCAGTGCGATCGCCGTGATCGGCCCGATGCCCGGCAGCACGCCGACGACCGTCCCGATCAGCACCCCGGAGAAGGCGAAGGCGAGGTTGGCGGGAGACAGCGCCTGGGCGAAGCCTTCGCCCAGGTGCGAGAACAGTTCACCCATCGCCCCCGCCTACCCCAGCAACCCGAGCGGGAGCTGCACCCGCAGGCCGTAGCCGAAGAGCACGAAGACGACGGCCGGCAGGACCGTGGCGAAGACCAGGTTGCGCCGCCACCTGTGCCGCTCGAGGAAGGTCGTCACCGCCAGTAAGAAGCCGCCCGTCGCCAACGGGTACCCCAGCGGGATGAAGGCCACGACGTAGCCGAGCAGCAGCGCCGTGAGGACGAGGAGACGCCGGACGTCGATCGGCACCTCGCCCGCCTCCTGCCCGCCCGCCTCCTGCCCCGCGGGCCCGTTCCCGGTGTCCTGCTGACCCCGGGAGCGGGCCCGCAGTCCCTGGGCGGCCAGTGCCGCGGAGGCCGCGGCCAGCAGAGCGCCGATCGTGACGGGCAGCACGCGCGGCCCCACGATCTCGTTCGCCGAGCTGGCCTGCGGGATCCGCAGCGACGCCGCCAGGTAGCCCACCGCGAGGAGAAAGCAGATCACGCCCGCGGCGGTGTCGCTGTTGAACGACCTGGATCGCATCTGTCGACCTGCCGGACTACTTGATGGCGCCGGTCTCTTGCAGCGCGGAGCGGATCTCCGCATGGGTCTTGTCGAGGTAGCCGGAGAGCTCCTTGCCCTCCATGTAGGTCGTCTCCCACTGGTTCTGCGCCGCGACCTTGTCCCAGGCGTCGGTCTTCAGGGTCTTCTCGATGGTGTCCTGCCAGTACTTCACCGCGCTCGCGGGCATGCCCGGAGGGCCGTAGATGCCCCGCCAGTTCCCCAGCGTCACGTCGTAGCCCAGTTCCTTGGCCGTCGGGACGTCGTCGAGCGGGGCGGCGAGGCGCTCGTCACGCAGCACGCCGAGGGCACGCAGCTTGCCCGCCTCGACCTGTGCCCGGAACTCGCTGACCCCCGCGACAGCGGCCTTCACGTCGCCGTTGAGCAGGCCGGCGATCTCCTCGCCGCCGCCCTCGTAGCTGATGAAGTTGATCGACTGCGGGTCACCGCCGCCCTCCTGCAGCACCAGGGCGAAGGGCAGCTGGTCATCGCCCGCGGCACCCACGGGCACCGACTGCGGCTTCGCCTTGATGGCCGCGACCAGGTCGTCGAGAGTCTGGTAGGGCGAGTCCGCCGGCACGACCACCATGTAGTACTCGGTGATCATGCGAGCGATCATGGTGACGTCCTGGTAGCCGTACTCGGAGTCGCCGCGCAGCTGGTTGGACATGATCGGCAGCGACGTCACCGAGATCTGGTACGGGTCCCCCTCGTACTCCGTCACCATCCGCGAGAGCCACACGGAACCGGTGGCACCTACGCGGTTCTGCACCGGGATCGCGGTGTCGTTGAGCTTCTCCTCCTCGAGCACCTGCGCGAACGCCCGTGCGGTCAGGTCCCATCCGCTGCCCGGCTCTGCGGGGGCGGTGAGAGTGACGGGGCGTGCGGGGTAGTTCCCGCCGGCCCCGCCCGACATCGAATCCATGCTGCCGCAGGCGGAGAGCAGGCCGGCCCCCAGGGCCGCGCCGGCGGCGAGCAGTCGGTAGTGCACCGGTCTCATGTGTCTGTTCCCTTCATGCCGTCAGGTCTTGGCGCCCGGGCGCTTCGTGCAGGTCCCACGCGGTGCCCGCGCGGGCGACTGAGCTTTCCAACCGGTGATTCACGGCCTCGGTGACCGGACCCCGAGCGAGCGCGAGCAGCGAGCCGAGGTCCGCACGGGTCTCGACACCCATCAGCCGCAGCATGTGCACGAGGTCCTCGGTCGCGACGTTCCCGCTCGCGCCCGGCGCGAAGGGGCACCCGCCCAGGCCGCCGACGGACGCGTCGAAGGACGTGACACCCGCACCGAGTCCCGCGAGCGCGTTGGCCAGGCCCATGCCACGCGTGTTGTGCAGGTGCAGCCCGAACGTGATCGCCGGAAAGTCCTCCCGCAGCCGCGTCATGGTCTCCCCGACCAGGGCGGGGTCGCCGACCCCGACCGTGTCCGCCACGGACACCCGGTGAACGGACATCTCCTGGTAGGCGGCGACGACGTAGCGCAGCCGCTCGTAGGGCACCCGCCCCTCGAACGGGCAGCCCAGCGCCGTGGCCATCCCTCCGGTGACCTCGACGCCCTGCCCCGCGGCGAGCCGGGCGACCGGTCGCAGCCCTTCCAGGGCGGCGTCGGTGTCGCGGTTGGCGTTGGAACGGCTGTGCGCGTCGGTGACCGAGAGCATGAGCTCCCAGCCGTCCGCGCGCATCGGGACCGCCCGCTGCGCGCCCCGGAGGTTGGGGACCAGGACCGTGTAGCGCACGCCGGGCACCCGCGTGATGCGCTCCATCACCTCCTCGGCGTCGGCCAGCTGCGGGACGGCCTCGGGCCGCACCGTCGAGGTGACCTGGATCGTGTCGACACCGGTGCGCGACAGCGCGTCGACGATGGCGACCTTGCGCTCCGTGGGGATGTGGCGGTCCTCCGCCTGGAAGCCGTCTCTCGGACCCACCTCGTGGATCTCGACACGCTCGGGCAGCGGGCGTTGCCGGGTCATCAGATCACCTCTTCCTGGGCGAGCCGGGCGATGTCGGCGTCCGAGAGGCCCAGCTCCCGGAAGACCTCGTCGTTGTGCTGGCCGAGGCCCGAGCCCGTGGCCCGCACGGATCCGGGGGTCCCGGAGAACTTCGGCACCACCCCGGGAACGCGCACCCGGCCCAGGCTCGGGTGGTCGACCTCGACGATCATGTCGCGGGCGCGGTACTGGGCATCCGAGAAGATGTCGGCGACGCTCAGCACCTGGGAGACGGGCACGCCGTACTCGTCGCAGCGCCGCCCGATCTCCGCGGCGCGGCGGGCGGCGAACCACTTCCCCACGATCGCGTTCACCTCGTCACGGTGCTCGACGCGCGCCCGGTTCGTGGCGTAGCGCGGATCAGCGAGCAGGTCCGGCCGGTCGAGCAGCCTCGCCAGCCGGTTGAACGTGCGGTCGGTGCTGGTCGTGAGCACCATCCAGTGGCCGTCGGCCGTGCGGAACATGCCCGCGGGCACGGAGGCGCTGAGCTGGTTGCCGGTGCGCTCCCGCACCTCGCCCAGCCGGTCGTACTGGGCGACGACGCTCTCCAGCAGCCGGAACATCGACTCGTAGAGGGCGACGTCGACCTCCTGGGGTGCACCGCCGGCGACGTCGCGGTGGTGGAGGGCGGCGAGCGCGCCGAGCGCCGCGAACAGACCCGTCACGTAGTCGGCGAGCGAGACCGACGGCAGGATCGGCGGGCGGTCGGGGTAGCCGCTGATGTAGGCGTAGCCACTGAACGCGGTCGCCGGGGTGCCGAAGCCCGCCTTCGTGCTGTAGGGGCCGGTCTGCCCGTAGCCGCTCACGCGGACGATGACGAGGTCGGGGTTGGCCTCCCGGAGCCGGGGGGTGTCAAGACCCCAGCGCGCGAGGGTGCCGGGGCGGAAGTTCTCGAACAGCACGTCGCGTTCGGCGAGCAGCCTCAGGAACAGCTCCCGGCCCGCGGTCTTGCGCAGGTCCAGCGTCACGCACCGCTTGTTGCGGCTGAGCGCGGCCCAGCTCAGCGATTCGTCGCCGTCGAAGGGCTGCAGCCCCCGTAACGGGTCGCCGGTGCCTGGCAGCTCGACCTTGATCACGTCCGCTCCCAGGTCGCCGAGCAGCGACGCGGCGAACGGCCCGGCGTACACCGTTGCGACATCCACGACCTTGAGCCTCGCGAGAGGCCCGCTCCCCTGCGGTGTCGTGCTCTGCTCTCCCCCGGCCCACGTGCTCAGAAGCCCTCCTCGTACCGCTTCGATGCGCCGCCCTTTTGATGACCGGCGTCCCGGGACGTCCGCGCCGCCGCCTCGACGACCAGCGAGGCGACCTCACGGCGCCTGCGCGCGCACAGCCGGGAGGACGGGCCGCTGAGGACCACGGCACCCCCGACCTGGCCCGAGACGTCGAAGATGGGGGCGGAGACCGCCGCGACGCCGTGGCTGCGCTCACCGTCGCTGTCCGCCCAGCCCCGGCGCCGCACCGACGCGAGCCGGCTGTCCATCTCG
>JBOHCZ010000114.1:0-7631 GCA_050699195.1 Streptomycetales bacterium | reverse complement strand
ACGCGCTGCGGAGCGACCGGTGGCTCGCGGGCGCGGTCGCGGCGGTCGCCGTGGTTCCCGCCCTGCTCGTCGCGGTCGCGGTCCTGCCCTGGCGTACTGGACAGGTCGCGCTGGCCGTGGCGAGCCTGATCGTGCTCCTCGGCGCGGCCGCCGGTACCGGTCTGCGCCGCCTGCTCGCCTGGCGGCGGGGCGAGGGTCCGGTGCTCACGAAGGACGCCCTCCGCCCTCTGGAGCCGGGCGGGCAGGACATGGTCGACACCCGCGCGCCGTTCACGCTGCCCGAGCACGTGCGGCGGCTCTTCGACGAGTCGCCCTGGGTGACGGTCGGTACGGTCGACGAGGTCAGCGGCAGCCCTCATCTTGTCGTCCTGCGCGTCCGGCGTGAGGGGGACGAGCTGGTGATCCTGATCGAGCCGGAGCCGTCGGCGCGGCGCAACCTCGAGCAGGACCCGCGAGCGAGCTTGCTCGCTTCCGACCCCACGGACCCCCGCCGCTTCATCGAGGTGGTCGCATCGGTCGCGCTGGCGACGAGCGGGGGTCCCGATTCCGCCCATCCGCTCGCGGTGGCCGTTCCCAAGCGGATCGAGTCGCCCGTCGAGTGACGGGCCACAGCCCGCCCCGGATAAGCCTTGGCCGCCTGCGGGTCCGGCAGCCGGTGTACCTCTAGGCTTGCCTGCGGCCTTGAAAGGAGGCACGCCTTGGTCGGGTCCGGGTTGTCGTTGCAGGTTCGGCAAGTGGACGACGATCGCGCGGTGCTCGAGGTGGTCGGTGAGATCGACATCGTCACCGCAGGCCAACTCCGCGTCGGCCTGTCCGATCTCGTGGCGGCCGGGGGCCGTCGCGTCGTCGTGGACTTCGCACGGGTGCCCTTCTGCGGGTCGGCAGGGCTGGACGCGCTGCTGTTCGCGCGGGCGCGGGTCCGTTCGCGCGACGGGTGGCTGCGACTGGCCTGCCTCCAGCCGGCGGTGCGCAAGATGTTCTGGGTGACCGGCCTTGACGGTGTGTTCGGGGTGTACGACACGGTCGAGGAGGCTCTCGGCAGTCCGTAGCGGTGCCCCTCCACCTCGTGTTTCAATGCTGGGAAGCGGTCCATGAGCGTATTTGACGCGTGATGGGCACGAGGGGGTGGGCCGCGTGACTCTGTCGCTATCCACGTCTCTGCCGAGGTCCCCGTCGGAGCCGGCCGGGAACGACCACGTCGTGGTCGCACTCGACGGCGACGTCGACGTCTTCAGCGCGCCGAGGATCCGGGCTGTGTTGCTCGACCTCGTTCGCAGCGGGCACCACCAGGTCGTCGTCGATGTCGACGCCGCCCGGTTCATCGACAAGACCGGGCTCGGCGTGCTCGTCGGCGGGCTGCACCGGATGGTCTCGCAAGGCGGCTGCCTGCACCTGGTGTGCGCCCGCCCGCAGGTGCTGGAGGTGCTGCGTCGCACCGGCCTGACCAAGATCTTCCCCGTCTACCCGACGGTGGCCGATGCCGTGGCGAGCGACTGCGCGGCCGCGGCCCGGGTCGGTGCGGTGTGAGGCGGCCCGGGTTGACGCGAGGCCGCTGTTTGGGTATGCCCAGAGCATGAGTGGTTTCACGAGGTTCCGCCACCGGATCGAGCAGCTTGCCAAGCAGCGGCCCGACCAGGTGCGCAAGGGCATCGACAAGGCCGCGCGGACAGCCGACCAGCGGACCGGCGGGAAGTACCGCAACAAGATCGACCGTGGTGCTGCGCAGGCCAAGAAGTACTTCGACAACCTCGGCGGAGGAGGGCGGCACCCGCACTGACCTGACGGGTGGGCGGGACGTCGCCGTTCCCGCTGACGCTCGCCCCGTCCAGGCGCCCGTCCCGACTGCCCGATAGCATCCGCCGGGTGCGGGACACGCAGCACCCCGAGGGGGGCACCGGGGCGGGCTCTCCATGTTCGGCCGCCCCCTCGTCGATCGCGGCTGTCGTGGCGTGGCTCGCGGCGACGCCGCTGGCGGTGCTCCTGGTCCGGCTCCTCGACCTCGATCCGTTCACGGCGAGAGGCGTCGTGATGCCGGTGGCCGTGGGCGCGCTGCTCGCGGTCGCGGTCGTCGCCTTTGCCCTGCGCCGGCGCTCCGAGGTGGTCGTGGGCGCCGCGGCGGGAATCTACGCGGCCTGGCTCGCCCTCGTGCTGCGGCAGAGCCTGCAAGGCACGCCGTACGGCTTCCTCGCGGTCCAGATGGGCGACGAGCTCCGGCTCGCCACGCTCGCCAACCGCTTCACCATGACGTGGGAGAGCTCGGACGCCTTTGTACAAGGTCTGCCGAGCGAGTACCCGCCGCTGTATCCCTGGCTCATCGCCCGTGCCGCCGTACTCCTCGACCGCCCGGCCTACACCCTGATGGGCGATGCCGAGGTGCTGACGCTCTCGGCCACGGTGCTCGCCGGCTTCCTGTTGTGGCGGCGCCTGGTCCCGGCCCCCGCCGCGCTCGCCATCGCCGCGTTGCTCCCCGTGGTCTTCGGTGCGCCGAACAAGGCCTACGAGGTCATCACCCTGGCGGTGTTCGCCCCGTGGGCGCTGGCCACCTTCGCCGGGCTGCCGCGCAGGTCGGGCGGGTTGCACTGGCTGCCGGCCGGGGTCATCGGCGGGCTGTCCGTCCTGACCTACGTGGGCTACCTGATGTTCGGCTGCCTGGGCCTGCTGGCGCTGATGGTCTGGACGTGGCTGCGCACCGACCGCACCGACTGGATGGGGTACCTGCGGTACCTGCTCAAGGTCGCCGCCGTGGCCACGGCGGTGTCCGCGTGGTACGTACTGCCCCTCGCGTACGGGTACCTGACGCAGGCCAGGAACGTCGTCAGCGACCTGTGGGTGAACGAGGACATCCCGACCGAGCCGCTGGACCTGCCCTTCCTCGACCCGACGCCGCTCGGCATGCTGCAGCTCGCGGGCCTCGCCGGCGTGCTGTGGTTCCGGAAGCGGGAGTGGTGGGCGCAGCCGCTGCTGCTGCTCCTCCTCGGCACCTATGCCTACTGGCTGCTCTTCCTGGTGCGCATGGTCCTCGACGGGCACACCGGTTTCCTCGTCAAGACCCCCCGGATGATCGGCGCGCTGCTGCTGGCCGCCGGCGTGCTCACCGTGCTGCGCGCGGCGCCGGCCGTCGTCCGGCGACTGGCCGTCCCCCCGCCCAGGTCCGCGCTGGTGGGAGGCGTGACGGTGCTGCTCGTGTGGGCCGGTCTGGCGCAGTGGACCGTCTGGTCGCCCTACCCGAGGGGGTACCAGGATCTCCCCGCGGACACGCCCCCGATCATCAACGGCGCGACCGTCGCGCACCTCCAGACGCTGCCCGACGGATCGCTCCCGCGGTTCGCGCCGGAGAACCTGGGGTCGCTGCCCACGGGACCGGTCCTCGAGGTGCGGGAGGCCGTGCAAGACCAGCTCGGTGCCGGCGCGCAGCCCGTCGTCCTTGCCGATCTCAAGCGGCTGTTCGTGTTCGTGCCGTGGCACGGCTACATCCCGATGGGCGGGTTCTCCGCCAACTCGCTCGCCCGCTGGAACGACCGGCACGACGAGTTGGAGCGGCTGAGCGGCATCACCGACCCCGAGGCGTTCGCCCGAGCCTCCGCCCGTACCCGGTTCGGGCCGATCGACGTGTTCGTCCTGACCGAGGCGGGCGGGATGTGGCGCTGGAAGGACGTCGCGTTCGACCCTGACGCGTTCGGCTCCGGGTGGTTCCACATCACCGACGATCTCCCCGGGCCGACCGTCGTCGCGGTCCGCCGCGGCTGATCTCCTGGGCCGGCGACCTCTGAGCTAAGGCATGATGGGTGCCCGTGAACTGGATCCACGGGCGGCTCTGCCGGTCGCAGCGGTGGGCGCGCCGGATGGAACAGACCGCGGTGCCGTTCGCGCTCGGGGACGCCGACCTGGGCGAGAACGTGCTGGAGATCGGGCCGGGCTACGGCCCCACGACGCGGGTCCTGGCCCGCCGCGTCGCCGGGCTCACCGCGGTTGAGGTGGACCCGCGGCTGGCCGCCCGCCTGGGCCGGGAGATGGCCGGCGACGTGCACGTCGTGGCCGGCGACGGGGCGGCGCTGCCGTTCCGTCCGGAGAGCTTCAGTGCCGTGGTGTGCTTCACGATGCTGCACCATGTCCCCTCGGTGGCCCTCCAGGACCGGCTCTTCGCCGAGGCGTGCCGGGTGCTCCGCCCAGGCGGGATCTTCGCGGGCAGCGACAGCCAGCCCAGCCTGAGGTTCCGGGCGATCCACCTGTTCGACACCATGGTGCCGGTAGCCGCCGTGGACCTGCCCGCCCGCCTGGAGGCCGCGGGCCTGTCGGGGGTCAGCGTCGAGCGGCGCGACGGCGTGCTGCGGTTCGCGGCCCGCAGGCACGGGTGAGCGAAGTGATTTCGGATCATGCGGGTAGGCTGTGTATCCTTGCTCTGTCACGCCCCAATAGCTCAGTCGGCAGAGCGTCTCCATGGTAAGGAGAAGGTCTACGGTTCGAGTCCGTATTGGGGCTCGGTAGCCGGCGCCTCGCCAGGGCGCCGACTCACGGCGGTGTAGCTCAGCCTGGTAGAGCAAGCGGCTCATAATCGCTGTGTCGTCGGTTCAAATCCGGCCACCGCTACTTCCGAGGCCCGCAGTGCGGGTGCGCCGCTCGGCTAGTCTTGACCCGTTCGTCACCGTCGTTGCGAGGAAGGCATTCCCGTGGCTGTCACCGACATCCGGCCGAAGATCACGATGGCGTGCGTGGAGTGCAAGGAACGCAACTACATCACGAACAAGAACCGCCGCAACGACCCGGACCGCATGCGGCTGAAGAAGTACTGCCGGCGCTGCAACAGCCACACCGAGCATCGCGAGACCCGCTGAGCTCGCGGGTCTCGAGAACGGCCGCCCCGCTCGTAGAGGGCGGCCGTCCTGCTGTTACCGTCCGGTAAGCCCGGGCGCCGAGCCGGTGCGGGAGCCAAGGGAGGCAGTGCGAGTGGGACGTCTCGACGACAGGGTGGCGATCGTCACCGGAGCCGGCCGGGGCATCGGCCGGGCGACAGCACTGCGGCTGGCCGCCGACGGGGCGCGGGTCGTCGTCAACGACCTGGACGCAGACCCGGTTCGGGAGACGGCGGATCTGATCGTCAAGGCCGGGGGAGAGGCGGCGGTGAGCGTCGCCGACACCGTCGAGCTTGCGGCGGCCCGGGAGGTCGTCGGGACGGCGATCGACAGCTACGGGCGGCTCGACATCGTGATCAACAACGCGGGCATCACGCGGGACAAGACCTTCCACAACCTCACGGACGAGCTGTTCAGCTTCGTCCTCGACGTGAATCTCAAGACGGCGTTCCACACGACGCTGGCCGCGATGCCACACATGCGTGAGGTCGCCAAGGCCGAGCTGGCGAAGCACGGCCGGGTCGCCCACCACCGCAAGATCACCTTCACGAGCAGCGTCGCCGCACTCACCGGGAACCCCGGGCAGTACAACTACACCGCAGCCAAGGGCGCGCTGGTCGCGACGACGAGGACGCTGGCGCGCGAGCTCGGCCCGTTCGGCATCAACGTCAACGCCGTCGCGCCGGGGTTCGTCGACACCCGGCTCACGCAGGCCAAGCAGGAGGGCAGCGACTTGGGTATCCCCGAGGGGATGCGCCAGCTCGCCATCGGCATGATCGCGCTGGGCCGCGCCGGCACGCCCGAGGACGTCGCGAACGTCCACGCGTTCCTGGTGTCGCCGGACGCCGACTTCGTCTCGGGCGTGACGATCCCCGTCACGGGAGGCCAGTTCGGAGGGATGGGCTGATGCCGCTCGACACCTCGTACATCGGGCGTTCCTACCCGCCGTCCCCGCCGTACGAGGTCGGGCGGGAGAAGATCCGGGACTTCGCCGAGGCCATGGGGGACCCGAACCCGGCCTACCGTGACCCCGAGGCCGCCAAGCGCCTCGGCCACCCGGACGTGATCGCGCCGCCGACGTTCCCCATCGTCATCACCATGCGCTCGGCTGCGCAGGCCGTCCTCGACCCGGATCTGGGTCTCGACTACAGCCGCGTGGTGCACGGCGAGCAGCGCTTCGTCTACTCCCGCCCGGTCCGGGCCGGCGACCGGCTCGTCGCGGTCGTGCACATCGACAACATCCGTGTCGCCGCCGGTAACGACATCATGACCACGCGCAGCGAGGTTTCGACCGAGGAGGGCGAGCACGTCGTCACCGCCTTCTCGACCCTCGTCGCGCGCGGTACGGCGAAGGAGGGGTGAGCCCGTGGCAGCCACGCTGAGCTACGACGACGTCGACGAAGGTACGGAGCTGCCGCGCCGGACCTTCCCGGTGCAGCGGATCAATCTCGTGATGTACGCCGGGGCGTCCGGGGACTTCAACCCGATCCACTGGAACCAGCGCTTCGCCACGACGGTGGGCCTGCCGGACGTGATCGCGCACGGCATGTTCACCATGGCGGAGGCGGGGCGGCTGGTCACCGACTGGGCAGGCGACCCGGGGGCGGTCGTGGAGTACGGGGTGCGCTTCACCCGTCCGGTGGTCGTGCCCGACGACGACAAGGGCGCGGAGATCGTGGTGAGCGGCAAGGTCGCCGAGAAGCTCGACGACCGCCAGGTGCGCGTCGACCTGACCGCCACGAGTGGCGAGGACACCGTCCTGGGCAAGTCCCGCGCGATCGTCCGGCTGGCCTGACTTTTCTGCGTCGGGGAGGCGCGGGGTGAGGGCTTACCCTTGACCGCTGTGCGCGTGCAGACCCGAACGTCGCTGTCGACGCTGACCACGCTTCGGCTCGGCGGCCCAGCCGCGCGCCTGGTCGAGGTCACGGCGGCCGAGGACGTCGTGGACGCGGTCACCGCGGCCGACCGGGCCGGCGAGCCGGTGCTCGTGCTGGGCGGCGGGAGCAACGTGGTGGTGTCTGACAGCGGTTTCGACGGCACGGTCGTGCTGGTGCGTACCGCGGGCGTCGCCGCCGTCACCGACGATGACCTGGTCACGCTCACCGTCCAGGCGGGTGAACCGTGGGACGCGGTGGTCGACGCGGTGGTGGCCGAGGGCTGGGCGGGCATCGAGGCGCTGTCCGGCATCCCCGGCCTGAGCGGCGCCACGCCCATCCAGAACGTCGGCGCGTACGGGCAGGAGGTGAGCAGCACAGTTACCTGCGTTCGGGTGCTCGACCGCCGTACCGGGCAGGTAGCCACGATGCCCGCGGATGCCTGCGCGTTCACCTACCGCAACAGCGTCTTCAAGGGCGTCGACCGGTTCGTCGTGCTCGACGTGACCTACGTTCTCGAGGTCTCCGCCCTCAGTCGCCCGATCCGCTACCTCGAGCTGGCCCGCGCGCTGGGCGTCGAGGTCGGCGACGGCGTGCCGCTCGCCGACGTACGCGAGACCGTGCTGGGTCTCCGCCGCGCCAAGGGGATGGTCATCGACGAGGCGGACCCCGACTCGGTCAGCGCCGGCTCGTTCTTCACCAACCCGATCCTGGACCCCGCCGAGGTCACCGCGCTGGAGCGCCGGGTCACGGCGCGGCTGGGCGACGGCGTCCGGCCGCCGTTCTTCCCGGATTCCGGCGGCCGGATGAAGACCTCCGCGGCCTGGCTCATCGACCGGGCGGGGTTCGCGAGGGGGTTCGGCCGTGGCGCGGCCCGCATCTCGTCCAAGCACACCCTCGCCCTCAC
>JBOHCZ010000113.1:0-10721 GCA_050699195.1 Streptomycetales bacterium | reverse complement strand
GTGCCGAGCAGTGCGTGCAGGTGCCGTACGGCCTTCTGCGCCCCGGCCGCGGTCAGCCCCGCACGCAGCGGGGGAGAGGCGAGCGACGCGGTGTGCAGCGTGGCGAAGGTCGCTCGGTCGGCGGGCGTCCCGAAGTCGCGGCGGTCGCGTTGCACGCGCCAGAGCACGAGTGCCGCCGCAGCTAGCACGAGCACGACGGCCAGCGCAGTTCCGAGGGTTCCCACGCCCGCAACCTAGCGCGCGGGTGCAGCGGGCACGCGGGTACAGCGGGGCGGGCTGCACGGCCGGTAGGGTCAGCGTCCGTGAGCGCGCAGGACCCGTTCGCGGCCGTCGCCGTGCTGCCCGGGGTCCCCGAGGCCGTGGACCGCGCCCGGGAGGCGGTCGACCGGCTTCGCGGGCACCGCGTGCTCCGGCGCCGCAGCACGGAGGTCACCGGTGAGTGCGTGCTGCGCGGGGCGCGTGCCTCGGCGGCGCTGGAAGGCGCCGACGTGCCCCTCGCGCTGTTTCGATCCGAACAGCTCTGGGAGGCCGGCGACGACGCCCCGCGCGCCGACCGGCTGATCGCGCAGGGGGCGCTGCGGGTGACCGCGGAGCTGGGGCCGCTGGCCCAATCGTGGGGCCAGGCGCCGCTGCAGGTGATCGCCAGACTGCACGCGCTGGCGGCGGTCGGCACCGTCCCGGAACGCTGGCTCGGCCGGCCGAGAGACGACGATGTCGAGGACGTCGAGGTCGGGGGCGGTGACGGGCTTGACGGACCCCCTGGCGCACCCCCTGGCGCGTCCGAGGTCAGCGCGCGCCTCGCCACCCTCGCGCGGATGCTCGTGGAGGCCAGGACCGGCGCGCCGGCGGTCGTCGTGGGCGCCGTCGTGCACGGGGAGCTGCTCGCCCTGCGCCCCTTCGTCCGGGGCAACGGTCTGGTCGCGCGCGCCGCGGAGCGGCTCGTGCTGGTCTCGCGCGGCCTGGACCCGAAGTCCGTCAGCGCGCCCGAGGTCGGCCACGCCGAGCTGGGGTCGGAACCCTACCTTGCCGCGCTCCGCGGGTACGTCAGCGCGACCCCGGACGGCATCGGGCGCTGGGTCGGTCACTGCGCCGACGCGGTCGTACTGGGGGCCAGGGAAGGGCTCGCCGTGTGCGAGGCGTTGGCGCGGGGCTGACCGCACCCGCACCGGGTGGGGAGCACGTGTACGGGGCGGCACCCTCCTGAGAGGACGCCGCCCCTGGCACGGTCAGCCGGGCTACCAGGCGCTCACTGCCATTCCGTCGCGAGAGGTCAAGCCTGCCGCGACTCGCCCTTTACGCGGGCTGGACGCGCGTGGGTACCCTGCTGTCCGTGTCCGGTCGTGGGCCCGTAGGTCCTGCGATCCGTACCTTCTTTCTACGACGTTCCGCCCCGCAGCGGAACCCCCCCGAAAGAGTTGTTTGGCTCAGAGGTCGCGACCTCTCAGTCGGACCGGCGGCGCTTGGCGTACCACATCAAGCCCGCGGCGGCGGCCCCCGCGCCGAGCGCCGTCGCGGCGAGCACCGGCCCCGGCGGCACGCTGATGGAGGGCACCCGCTGGCGCAGTGAGACCGGCTTGCTGAACACCAGTACGGGCCACCCGAGGGTGGCGGCCTCCTTGCGCAGCGCCCGGTCGGGGTTCACGGCATAGGGGTTGCCGACGATCTCCAGCATCGGGAGGTCGGTGACCGAGTCGCTGTAGGCGTAGCAGCGCGCCAGGTCGTAGCCCTCGCTCTCCGCCAGCTCCTTGATCGCCGAGGCCTTGTTCTCGGCGTAGGCGTAGAAGTCGATCCCGCCCGTATAGCGGCCCTCCTCGACGACCATGCGGGTCGCGATGACCCGGTCGGCGCCGAGCATGTTGCCGATTGGCTCGACGACCTCGGCTCCGGAGGAGCTCACGATCACCACGTCGCGTCCAGCGGTGTGGTGCTCCTCGATCAGGGTGGCCGCTTCGTCGTAGATGAGGGGATCGATGAGTCCGTGGAGGGTCTCGGCGACGATCTCCCGGACCTGCCGGACGTCCCAGCCCGCGCACATCGCGGAGAGGTACTCGCGCATCCGCTCCATCTGGTCGTGGTCGGCGCCGCCGACCAGATAGACGAACTGCGCGTAGGCGCTCCTCAGCACGGCCCTGCGGTTGATCAGCCCGCCCTGGTAGAAGGACCTGCTGAAGGCCAGTGTGCTGGACTTCGCGATGACCGTCTTGTCGAGATCGAAGAAGGCGGCGGTGCGGTGGCTCTCCACGACCACAGAGCATAAGGGTCGGCCTCGCGTTGCTCGACTTCGTTCCCCGGGTTTGCCTAACCCGCCCGTCGGGTACACCATGGTTACGCGATTCGGTTCGCCGGATCGCGACGCGGTACGACTCCTCCCCCCCGAGTCGGCCGTGCTGACGACCCCCGCTCTCCCCCCCGGCGGGGGTCGTCTTTATCTCTGGGGGCGGCACGTCCCCCCCGCTGTCCTGTGTCCGGGACCGCTGCTTTTCCACAACCTTGCCAGGCGACCGGGCTGTCCACAGCCTGCCAGCCGAAGGCGCGGTACGCACGCCTCCTGGTGGACGGTGATCTTCACCACCGGTCCAGCCACCAGCGCCAGGAGGTACCGTGCCCGAGCCCGCCCGCCCCCTGCTCGTCACCGCCGACAGCGAGCTGCTCGACGATCTGCTGCGGCTCTCGGCCGCCGCCGGCGCTGAGCCCGAGGTCGCCCATGACGGCGCCGCCGCCCGCGCGTCCTGGGCGTCGGCGCCCCTCGTCGTCGTCGGAGACGACGTCGCGGAGGCGCTGTCCCGCCAGGCGCTGCCCCGCAGGCCCGGCATCCTGCTCGTGAGCCGGAATCGGGACGACGCCGACACCTACCGGCAGGCCGTCGAGCTGCGCGCCGACGACGTGGTGATACTCCCGGACTCCGAGGCCCACGTCGTCGACCGCCTCGCAGACGCCACCGAGCGCCCGCGAGGCGACGCCGTGACGGTGTGCGTCCTCGGTGGGCGGGGGGGCGCCGGCGCCACCACCCTCGCGGCGGCGCTTGCCGTCACGGGCGTGCTGTCGGGGCACCGCACACTTCTCCTCGACGGTGATCCCCTCGGCGGCGGCATCGACCTGGTGCTGGGCGGCGAGCAGTCCCGTGGGCTGCGGTGGCCCGAGCTGGTCTCCGCCCGGGGGCGGGTGAGCGGCGGCGCGCTGCACGACGCGCTGCCCCGCGTCGATGGGCTCACGGTGCTCTCGTGGGACCGGGGAGACCTGCTCACCATCCCGCCGGAGGCGATGCGTACGGTGCTGGGCGCGGCCCGGCGAGGCAGCGACCTGGTCGTCGTCGATCTTCCGAGGTACCTGGACGACGCCTCCGAGGAGGTGCTCAGCCGGTGCACCGTCGCGCTGCTCACGGTGCCCGCCGAGGTGCGGGCCACCGCGGCCGCGGCGCGGGTCGCCTCCGCCGCCGGTCTTCTCGCCACCGACCTGCGGCTCGTCGTCCGCGGGCCGGCCCCGTCCGGCCTGTCCGGGAAGGACGTCGCCGCCTCTCTCGGCCTCCCGCTGGCCGGCGAGATTCGTCCCGAGCCCGAGCTCAGCCGTGCACTCGAGCGTGGTGAGCCTCCCGCGCGGCGCGGCCGCGGCCCCCTCGCCGCGTTCTGCCGGTCGTTCCTGCACGAGCTGCCGATGGGACGGAGGGCCGCGGCATGAGTGGCACACTGGCCGCTCCCGCTCCCGGTGCGGCTCGTGCTCCCGGTCCCGCAGGCGCCGCGGTGGAGCCCACGCTCGTCGATCGGGTGCGGACCCGCCTCGCGTCATCGGGCGGCGAGCCGACCCCCGCGCGGGTCGCCGCGGCGCTGCGGGCGGAGGGGAGGGTGCTGGGAGATGCCGCGGTCCTCGGGGTCGTCGGTGCGCTACGCTCCGAGATCGCAGGAGCCGGCCTCCTCGAGCCGCTGCTTCGCGACCCGGACGTCACCGACGTCCTGGTCAACGCCCCTGGCGAGGTCTGGGTCGACCGCGGCTCCGGGCTCGAGCGGGCCGCCGTGGGCTTCCCCGATGACAGGGCGGTTCGGCGGCTCGCTCAGCGGCTGGCGGCCGGTGCCGGGCGGCGGCTCGACGACGCCTCGCCCTACGTCGACGCCCGCCTGCCCGACGGCGTGCGCCTGCACGCCGTTCTTCCGCCCGCTTCACCGCGTGCCACGTGCCTGTCCCTTCGCGTGTTCCGCAGGCGCGGCTTCACCCTCGAGGAGCTCATCGAATCTGACACCGTGCCTCCGGAAGGCGCCTCGTGGTTGCGGGCCATCGTTGCGGCTCGGCTGGCGTTCCTGGTGAGCGGCGGTACGGGAACGGGGAAGACGACGATCCTCTCGACCCTGCTGGGGCTGGCCGATCCGCGTGAACGCCTCATCCTCGTAGAGGACGCGGGCGAGCTGCGGCCTGACCATCCCCACATCGTGCGGCTCGAGACCAGGCCGCCCAATCTCGAGAGGGCGGGCGAGATCACCCTCCGGGACCTGGTACGCCAGTCGCTTCGGATGCGCCCGGATCGGATCGTCGTCGGGGAGGTGAGGGGAGCGGAGGTCGCCGATCTGCTCGCCGCGTTCAACACCGGGCACGAGGGCGGTTGCGGCACCCTCCACGCCAACACCGCATCGGATGTGCCCGCGAGGCTCGAGGCCCTTGGCCTGGCCGCCGGGCTCACCCGACCGGCCCTGCACAGCCAGCTCTCCGCGGGAGTCGAGGCGATCGTCCATCTCGGCCGGGTACGTGGCGGCCGGCGCCGGGTCGTCGAATTGTGCGTGCTCGAGCGCGCCGGCAGCGACCACGGTGGCCCGGTCGTCTCCGTACCCGCGGTGACGTTCACATCCGCCGGTGACTTGCTCCCGGGGCCGGGTGAGCCGCGCCTGCGCGCACTGCTCGAGTGCCGGGAGGTGACGCCGTGAGCACCGGGGTGCTGGCCATCGTGGCCGCCGCGGTCGCGGGCTGGCTGCTCACCGCCAGTCGAGGGGGGTCTGCCCTGCTGGGCCGCCTGCACCGGCCTGAGCCCAGCCACCGCCGAGCCGTCCTGCGCCCGCCGCTGCCCATGGCCGCCGCAGTGGTCGCAGGAGGCGGGGGTCTGGCGCTGCACTGGGGCTCGGTGGTGCCCGCCGTGCTTGCCCCCGCCGCGGGCATTCTGCTGCACCACCGGCGCCGCGTCCGCGACCGGGACACGGCCGTGTCGAGCCGCCGGGCGGCGGTGCTCACGCTCACGACGACACTGGCCGACGAGCTGCGGGCGGGAAGGGCCGCACGTGAGGCGCTGGCGCGCTCGGCAGAGGCCGCACCCGCGCTACTGGGGCCGGTGCTCTCCACCGCGCGGCTGGGTGGCGACGTTCCGGCGGCCCTCGTGGACGTCGCCGGGCAGCCTGGAGCCGACGCTCTGCGGAGGCTGGCGGCCTGCTGGCATGTCGCAGAGGCCACCGGCGCCGGGTTCGCCCGATCCGCGGAGCGGCTCGCCTCCGCCCTGCGGGCGGAGGAGTACCTCCGCCGTGAAGTCGGCGCACAGCTCGCGGGTACCAGGGCCACAGCGGGTCTGCTCGCGCTGCTGCCGTTCTTCGGCCTGCTGCTGGGCGCGGGGGTCGGAGCGCATCCTCTGCAGGTCCTGCTCCATGACCCCTACGGCCAGGCATGCCTCGTCGCGGGGCTCGCCCTCGACCTCGCGGGGGTGCTGTGGGTCGACCGGATCGCCCGTGCGGCGGAGCGTGCGGCGTGATCGCGCTCACCGCCGCCGCGCTCCTCGTCGTGGTCGCGATCCTCGTCCTGCCCCCGCGTGCACACCAGCGGGCCCGTGTGCGGCTGGCGGGCACGGTGGTTCGCGCACCGCGCGAGAGCTCCCGTCCTGATGCTCCCCGGGTCCTCGCGTCGCCGCGGGTGGCGGCGGTGGTGGGTGGGGCGGCCACAGCCCTCGTGCTGGGCGGTGCAACCGGCATCGGGGCCGGCGCGGTGGCCGCCGTGCTTCTCGAGCGATGGCTTCGCGGGCTGGAGCCTCGGGGTCAGCGCTTACGGCGGCGCCGGCTCGAGGCCGACCTGCCGGTGGCGGCGGATCTGCTCGCGGCGTGTCTGTACGCGGGCAGCCCGCTCGTCGATGCCGCCCAGGTGACGGGTGAGGCGATCGGCGGCCCGCTCGGCGATGAGCTGCACGCGGTCGTCACCCACCTGCGTCTCGGCGGCGATGCCGCCACTTCGTGGCTGGCGCTCACCCGTGAGCCGCCGCTGGCGGCGTTCGGCCGCGCGCTGGCCCGGGCAGCCGATAGCGGAGCCCCTGTCGCCGATGCGGTGAGCCGCCTCGCCGACGAGCAGCGCGTGGTGCGCAGGTGGGCGGCCGAGGCCGAGGTCAGGCGTGCGGGCGTACGCGCCACGGCTCCACTCGGATTGTGCTTCCTGCCCGCCTTCGTTGCCACGGGGGTCGTCCCGGTGATTCTCGGAGTCGCACGCGATGTCCTGGGGTGACCGGGGTGTTGGCTTTCCACAGGCGAGACGTGCCCTGCCGTTGTCCACAAGACCGCTGCGCGATCTCCCAGCGGCCCTCCCCGTACCGGAGGCTAACGGTGTCGGGGTTTCCGGCGGGTGGGCCGCCGGAGATCCCGCGGATTCCTCGCCCTGTTCGTCACGAGTCCCGAACGGTCGGCCAGCCCGACCCCAACCTCTGGAGGCTCTCATGCGTGCAGACCCCGCGTTGCGCCCGCTGCTTCGCGCCGTGTCGGCGGTCACCGGCGGCCTGAGGTGGCCCTTGCGGCGTCTCGACGTGCTGTCCGACCGGGGCATGTCCACGGCTGAGTACGCCGTCGGCACGGTCGCCGCCGTCGGCTTCGCAGGTGTCCTCTACAAGGTCGTCACAAGCGACGCCGTCATGGGTGCGCTGTCGGACATCGTCCGTAGGGCCCTGGCACTTCCGTTCTGATCGGGCGCTGTCCCGGCCGCTGGACGCTCTGGTCCCGCGTCCGGCCGGGACAGCCTCCCATCCAATTCGATCCCGTCGAGGAGGCAGCCATGGCTGTGGTCATGCGATCGCGCCGCAGCGGACCCCGCGCACCGCGCGGCGACCGCGGGCTGGTCACAGCAGAGACCGCCGCAGCGTTGCCTGCGCTCGTCCTCGTCCTCGCCGTCGTGCTGTGGGGCGTAGCGGCCGCGGGTGCACAGCTGCGATGTATCGACGCGGCGCGTGCCGGAGCTCGCGCCGTCGCCCGCGGAGAGGATCCGGACTCGAGCCGTGCCGCAGCCGCGGCGGCGGCTCCCGCCGGGGCGAACATCCGCATCCACAGCTCGGATGCGTTGGTCCGTGTCATGGTGACCGCCCGGGTCGGGCCGCCGGGGCCCGTCCTGTCGCTGCTGCCGGGCGTCACCGTGCGCGGCGATGCATCAGCAGCGCACGAGGGGTCTCGGTGACACCGGCAGGCCGCATGCCCGCGGCGCCGCGTGGCCCGGGCGTTCGCCGGCCAGCGGATGCCGGGTCGGGAACTGTGTGGGTGCTGCTGCTGGTGAGTGTCGTGTGGGTCGCCGGCACGTTTACCCTCGCTCTCGGCCAGGTGCTGGCCGCGAGACACCGCGCCGGTGGCGCCGCCGACCTGGCCGCGCTCGCGGCTGCGGAGCGTGTGGTCGACGGTCGCAGCCAGGCCTGCGGGGCTGCCGAGCGGGTGGTCCGAGCCAACGACGCCAGCCTGGTGGCGTGTGTTCTGCAGGGCGATGTCGCCGACGTGCTCGTCGAAGTGAGCTTCCCGGCGCTGCTCGAGGTCCTGCCCCCGGCCCGGGCCCGCGCCCGTGCAGGGCCGTCCTGGGCCGGGACGTTCCAGCCCGGGCGGGGGGAGGGTCCGGGCCCGTCGTCTAGTTTCCGATCCGGGTAGTCGTGTCGAACGGGCTGCCGGTCCCGTCCGCGGCCTCGAGCTCCCGCAGCCGGCGCAAGTCGCGGCGACGCTCGGTGCCGCGGCGAAGGCTGTACTTGAGCAAGCCGAGGGCGGCGATGAACACCAGACCCGTGAGCACCCCAGTCAGGAAAATCATGTTCCCGGGGACGTCCAACGAGACAGTGAAGGCTTCCAGCGTCGCGGGCTGCGTGTTGTCCATCACGACGCCCGCCGTGAGCACCACGGCGGCAGCCATCAGTACTAACGCGATCACGGCCATGAGGGTCCTCCTTTCGTATCCAGGCACCTACGCCCCGAGTGCGCTCAGTCGGCTCCGACGCCTCGCAGCAAAGCATCAAGGAGTCGAACGGCGCCAGCCTTGTCCAAGGGTTTGTTCCCATTCCCGCACTTCGGGGACTGTATGCACGAGGGGCATCCCTCGCCGCAGTCGCACGACGAGATCGCCTCGCGCGTTGCAGTCAACCACTCTCCGGCCGCCTGGTAGCCGCGCTGCGCGAAGCCCGCCCCGCCCGCATGCCCGTCGTAGACGAAAACCGTGGGCAGCCCGGTGTCCACATGGAGCGCGCTCGAGACTCCGCCGATGTCCCAGCGATCGCATGTGGCGAACAGCGGCAGCAGCCCGATCGACGCGTGTTCGGCCGCGTGCGCCGCGCCAGGCAGCGCCGACCACTCCACTCCGGCCTCGGCGACCTGCGAGTCCGGGACCGTCCACCACACCGCCCGGGTGCGGAGATGGCGTGGGGGCAAGTCGAGGCGCTCTTCCCCGAGTACCTCTCCCGTGGCCACCCGTTTGCGCAGGAACGCCACCACGTGGTTGGTGACCTCGACGGTCCCGAACGTGAGCCTGCCCTCCCCGAGGGCCCGCGACCCGAGGGTCTCGATGACGCGGATGTCGGTGACATCGCGGGCGAAGGTGGCGTAGTCAGGGTCCGCGGGCGCCGCGAAGGCGACCGACTCTTCGAGGTCGAGTGCCGAGATCAGGTACGTCTCGCCCTGGTGCAGGTAGACCGCCCCCCCGTGCACGGTGGCGTGCGCCGCGCCCGCGTCGACCGTGCCGAGCAGCCGGCCCGTCTCCGCCTCGACCACGTGCACCGGCCGCCCGCCGACCCCGCGGATGTCAGCCAGGTCGCAAGCCCGTTCGCGGCGTGTCCAGAACCATCCGTCCGGCCGCCGCCGCAGCAGTCCCTGCCTCACCAGATCGGCCAGCAGCCGCTGCATGGCCGGCCCGAAGAGCCCCTCGTCGGCCACCGTCAGGGGGGTCTCGGCCGCCGCCGCGCACAGGTGCGGTGCGAGTACGTAGGGGTTGTCGGGGTCGAGCACCGTCGCCTCAACGGGCCGGCCGAACAGCGCCTCCGGGTGGTGGGCGAGGAAGGTGTCCAGCGGGTCGTCCCGCGCCACCAGCACGGCGAGTGCCCCCTGGCCGGCCCGCCCGGCGCGGCCGACCTGCTGCCACATCGACGCACGGGTCCCCGGGTAGCCCGCGAGGATCACCGCGTCGAGCCCCGCCACATCAATCCCGAGTTCGAGCGCGTTCGTCGCCGCGACGCCGAGGAGCTCACCGCTGTGCAGGTGGCGTTCGAGCGCGCGGCGTTCCTCCGGCAGGTAGCCCGCGCGGTACGCGGCGACCCGCGGCGCGAGCTCCGGAGCCGCCTCACCGAGGGACTGGCGCGACATGAGTGCGACCGCCTCGCTGCCGCGGCGGGACCGGATGAAGGCGACGGTACGTACCCCGTCGATGACCAGGTCGGTCAGCAGTTCAGCGGACTCGGCGGTCACGGTCCGGCGCAGCGGCGCCCCCTGCTCCCCGAGGCGCTCGGTCAACGGCGGCTCCCAGAGCACGAACGCCGTCTCACCCCTCGGCGAGCCGTCGTCGGTGATCTCGACGACGGGCAGGCCGACGAGCCGCGACGCCGAGCCCGCAGCGTCCGACACGGTCGCGGAGGCCAGCACGAACACCGGCGAGGAGCCGTACTTCGCGCACAGCCGGCGCAGCCTGCGGATCACCTGAGCCACATGCGACCCGAACACCCCGCGGTACTCGTGGCACTCGTCGATCACGACGTAGCAAAGGCCGCGCAGGAAGCTCGACCAGCTCCGGTTACCCGGCAGCACCGCACGATGCAGCATGTCCGGATTGGTCAGCACGTACGAGGCGTGCGTGCGCGCCCACGCGCGTACCTCCGCGGGGGTGTCGCCGTCGTACGGGGAGGCGCGCACGCCCGGCAGCTCGAGGTCATGCAACACCCGGAGCTGGTCGGCTGCGAGTGCCTTGGTCGGCGCGACGTAGAGGACCGTGGCCCCGCGCCCGGCTGGCGCCTCCCCGGCGGCCGTACCGCCCTCCAGGATCGCGCTGAGCGCAGGGAGGAGATAGGCCAGGGACTTGCCCGACGCGGGGCCGGTGGCCGTGATGACCGAGCGTCCCTGCCAGGCCTGCGAGGCCGCCGCCACCTGGTGCTCCCACGGCTCGCAGACACCCGCGGCACGCAGCCGCTCGACGACGATCGGGGAAACCCACGAGGGCCACGGCACACAGCGGCCCGACCGGGCGGGGAGTCGCTCCACGTGGGTCACGCGTGCCCGCCGTCCCGGAGCCGCCAGGAGGCGTTCGAGCAACGCGTCGCAGGAACGGTTCACCATCGGGGTGGCGTGCAAGCCCCGCGGGCGCGGGAAGACGCCGCTTCCTCCCTTCTCGGGTGCGACTCTCTCGGGGTCGGTTCTCTCGGGGTCGGTTCTCTCGGGGTCCGGTTCTCCCGGTACGACCAGTGTCGGTCCGGTGCATACCTGGGCGGAGCCGTTCGCGGTCGGGCCGACGCGAGAGCGCCTGGGGGGATCGGTGAGGCAGGCCGCACCCCCTCC
>JBOHCZ010000112.1:0-1878 GCA_050699195.1 Streptomycetales bacterium | reverse complement strand
CAGGACGACAACCCGCCGCGCGCGGTCGGTGAACCTCTCGAACATCGCTATCGCTCCTCAGAGCGGTCGTCCAGATCGGGGCACCCTGCCTGTCAGCCCCTCCCTGCTCTTCCGCATGCTAGTCCCGGTGCGCGGGACCGCTCACTTCCTCGTCCGTCAGCCGCAATCGTCGCGTTACCTGATGGGCTGGCCACCATCACCAACCTGACCGTGGGGAGCGATGTTCCCGCACGTCAGGGTGCCTCGAAGGATGGCGCTACGCCACCAGCGAACGCGTCGTGCGGAGCTCGCTGGGCCGCAGAGAACCATCACGTAACGTTCATACCCTTTCACGGAGCGCTCATGTTCGAACCATCGCCACCGTGGCCGGACCCGGCCCAACGGCGCCCTACGCCAGCACGCGCGACGCGGGCACGCGCCTATCAACGCAGGATACCGCCGACGGACCGGCACGCCCGTTGACCTGTCTTACGCTGAGCTGTCCAGGTATGGGCGACTCTGTCCTGATGCGATCGGCCGTGAACGCGGGCCGGCTCGACCGGCCGCGAAGCGCTACCGCCTTGATCGCCCTGCGTCATGCGAGCCACGTCCGGAGAGCTGTGATCGAACGATCGCAGCTCTCCGGACGCGACACCTCCACGCGCGATTCTTGTCGGCTGTTATCGATGTGTCTTGTCGTACTCCTCGACGATATGGGCGGGGACGCGTCCCCTGTCGCTCACTTCATAGCCCTGCGACTTCGCCCACTTGCGAATCTCCGGAGTCCGCGCCACAGCATCACGACGGCCTCGCCCTCGGCCACGACCCCGCTGTGCGCGTCCTCCCACGCGGCGACCAGACGCCACGAAGGGTGCGAGCACGTCGCGAAGCCGGTCCGCATTCTCACCGTTGAGATCGATGTCGTACGAGACGCCATCCAGCGAGAACGACACGGTCTCGTCGGCGGCGCCGCCCTCGAGATCGTCCACGAGAATGACTTCAACCTTCTGAGCCACCGGCTGCCCTTTCTCGTTCGGGTTTACATAGAAAAGGAAACCGCGTTTGTCGCCAAAACACAAATCTGCACTTCAGCAGCGTGGCGTGATCATTAGCTGACGCTGGGTCAGGCACCAGCGACCGTACGACCCCGCACAACGCGAGCCCCTCCGCTTCCGTGAGCTATCCGTGCCCTACCGAACACGGTCCGTCTACAGGTACAGCAACATACGAGTGTTGCCCAGTGTATTGGGCTTCACACGCTCGAGATCAAGGAACTCGGCGATGCCTTCGTCGTACGAGCGGAGCAACTCTTCGTACACCTCATGACCTACCGGGGTGCCGTCGATCTCGGAGAAGCCGTGCCGCCGAAAGAAGTCGACCTCGAAGGTCAGACAGAAGATGCGGCGCACACCGAGTCGGCGCGCGGTGGCGAGCAGCGTGCCCAGCAGCCGGCGACCGATCCGGTGGCCGCGATACGCGGGATCAACGGCCAATGTACGTACTTCGGCGAGATCTTCCCACATCACATGCAGCGCGCCGCAGCCGATGATCTCCCCGCTGGTGCCTTCGGCGACCCAGAATTCCTGGACGTCTTCGTACAGCGTCACCGTCGCCTTGCTGAGCAAGACGCGCGAGGGTGCATACGTATCGACCAGCTGCCGGATCGCCCTGACATCGCTGGTACGTGCGCGCCGGATCGGGACATCCATGCCGCGACGCTACCCGGACGGCCGAATGCGCAAAGCGGATTCTTGCGAGACCCCGAGGGCGGGCTGCGGCGGCGGCCCCGAGGTTGGGGTGTGGTCCCGCCCCAATGGCGTTAACTTAGAGTTTGGGGGTGCTAGGATCTTCGGGTGGTCAGGGTCGGGCAGCGGGTGGCGGGGGTGGGCGAGGATCGGT
>JBOHCZ010000111.1:0-2423 GCA_050699195.1 Streptomycetales bacterium | reverse complement strand
GAACGAGAAGGCCGAGACCCCGCTGAACGCCGAGTTCGTCGCGGAGTACCGCAAGCGCCACCACTCGCCTCCGACCGAGGACGCCGCCGACGCCTTCGCGACCGCCCAGATCCTGGAGGCGGCGGTGCAGGCCGTCGGCGAGATCGACCAGGACAGGATCGCGGAGTGGCTGCACAACCACGAGGTGCAGACCATCCTCGGCAAGTACGGCTGGGACGAGACGGGCGCGGCGCACGCCCAGTTCATGCTGGCCCAGTGGCAGGGCGGGAAGGTCGAGGTGGTGGCCCCGGGCAAGGTGGCCACCACGGAGGATGTCGTGCATCCCAAGCCGGCGTGGCCGCGCTGACGCCGAAGCCCCCGCCGTTCCCGGCCCAGGGCGAGGAGTAGGGACGAGAAGTAGGGACGCAGTGGCGCAACTGACGCAGGCGATCGTGCTGGGCCTCCTGGTCGGCGGCGTCTACGCCCTGATGGCCGCGGGGCTGACCCTGATCTTCGGCGTGATGAACATCATCAACGTGGCGCAGGGCGCCCTTCTCGTGCTCGTCGCGATGGTGACGTGGAAGGTGTGGGACCTGACCGGCATCGACCCCATCCTGATGTCGGTCGTCACGACCCCGCTGATGTTCGGGCTCGGCTGGCTGCTCTACCGCTTCGTGATCGCACGGGTGCGCGGGCATCCGGCCTCCATGACCGTGCTGCTCACCTTCGGGATCGCGCTGGCGATCGAGGGGCTGCTCAACGTCACGGCCGGCAACTACTTCCGCTCCGCGCGACCGTCGTACTTCGCCGAGTCCTTTCACCTGGCGTCGCTGTCGCTGCCCAAGGCCCAGGTCTACGGGTGTCTGGCGGCGGTGCTCGTCCTCGCGCTGCTCTACCTGGTGCTCAACCGGACGTGGACCGGCCGGGCGATCCGGGCCTGCGCCCAGAACCCCGGAGGGGCGGCCCTGGTCGGAATCAGCGCCTCGGGCGTCGCCGCGCTCGCCTTCGCCCTCGGCACGTCGACGGCGGGGGTGGGCGGCTCCATCCTCGCCGTCCTCTACCCCTTCTTCCCCGCGTCGCACTACGAGTGGATCTCCCGACTGCTCGGGATCATCGTGCTCGGCGGCATGGGAAGCCTGCCCGGGGCGCTCGTCGGCGCCGTCATCCTCGGGCTCGCGGAGACGCTCACCGCGACCTACGGGTCGCTGCGCTGGGCGACGCTGGTGTTCTACATCGTCATCCTGGTCGTGCTGCTCGTCCGGCCACACGGGCTGTTCGGAACCCGGCTCCGGGAGGACGTGGCGCTATGACACCCCGCCTGGGCGCCCGGGCCACAGCGGTGGCCACCGCCCTGCCCGCCGCGCTGCGCACCCCCCGTGCGCTGGCCGTCGCCGGCCTGGTGGCACTGGTCGGGTTCCCACTCGTACTGCCCCTGGCGACGTACGCGCAGACGGTCCTGCTGCTGGCGTTCCTGCTCGCCATCCAGGCGATCAGCTGGAACATCATCTCCGGGTTCGCCGGCTACGTGTCGCTGGGGCACAGCGCCTTCCTCGGCCTCGGCGCCTACACCGCGGGGGTCCTCTCCACCGTGTGGGGGGTCAACCCGCTGCTGCTCGCTCCCCTGGGAGGTGTGGTCGCGGTGGTGGCCGCGGTGGTCGTCGGCGCGGTCGTGCTGCGCGCGAAGGGGCACGCGTTCGTCATCATCACCATCGCGCTGCTACTCGCGCTGCAGATCGCCGCGACGAACCTCACAGGCCTTACCCACGGATCGGACGGCATCACGCTGGAACTGCCGTTCTGGCCGTCGATCATCCAGAACATCCCCTTCTACTACGCCTTCCTGCTGCTCATGCTGGCCACCTTCGGCTTCAGCGCGTGGATCCGCCGTACGAAGCTGGGCACGGGTCTCGTCGCGATCCGCGAGGACGAGGGCAAGGCCGCGGCGATCGGGATCAACACGACGCTGTACAAGGTCCTCGGCTACGGCGCGAGCGCGCTGTTCATCGGGATCGCGGGCGCGGTCTACGCGTACTTCCTGACCTTCCTCAACCCGATCGGCGCGTTCAACATCCTGGTCAGCGTCACGGTCGTGCTCGCGGCGCTGGTCGGCGGCCGGGGCACGCTGTGGGGGCCGCTCATCGGTGCGTTCATCGTCCAGTTCGCGAGCGAGGCGGCCACGGTGTACGGCGGGGGCTCGCAGAGCCGGCTGCTGCTCTTCGGCGGTGCGCTCGTGCTCATCGTGCTGTTCCTGCCGGACGGGCTGCTCCCCACCATCCAGCGCCGCCTCGCACGCCGCCACGCGGGCGAGCACACCGTCGACTACATCGACCAGTCCGTGGCGCTGGAGCGGCGGCCGGTCACGGTGACCGAGCGGCCCGCTGGGCCCGCAGGTGGGCCCGGTGTGCCACAAGCGGCCGGCTCAGCGGCGCGCCCGCTGCTCGAGG
>JBOHCZ010000110.1:0-14321 GCA_050699195.1 Streptomycetales bacterium | reverse complement strand
CCGCCAGCTGAGCTACCCATCCCCAACCGGCTAGTGACACGCCGTGTCACCGGCCCAACACGCGTTTCCGCAGGTCAACCCCCACATTCGCGTCCCCAACCAGTCACTCAGCTGCGGAACTCAGGCTTGAGCATTGCTCTCCCTATTTCGCTCGGCCTACCGCCCGCCCAGGGTGACTCGCGCGTGACAACGGCCGGGGGCGGGCAACGTGAGGGGAGGGTAGCGAATCGGGCTCGTTCCGGCGGATACCGGCTCCCGCGCCCGAGGGCTCTCAGCTTCGGCGTCGCGCGGGCGGTACGTGGCGTCGTGTGACGTTCACGCGGTGGCGGGTGTGCTGCGGCCGTTCGCAGGTTGATGGTCTGCGGGTTCCCAGCCCGTAGGGCTCGGGCTGGTGTCAGGCTCTCCTTCGAGGATGTCGTAGGTCATCGCGAGGATGTCCGGGCGGCACGGGTAGTACTCGACTCCCCCGACCTGCTCGATGATCCAGTCACCCTTGTCGGCCACCACGTTGCCGTGGAACGTGCGCAGGTGTAGCGCGTTGCCGGCGACGTAGAAGTCGTCCGCGTCGACGAACGCCTGCACCTCGTCGAGGTTGCTGCCGGTCCAGCGGATCGCCCGTAGTTCAAGGGGCTTCTTCCGGATATGGACCGGCTCCTCCTGCTGAAAGGCCACGAGCGCATACTGTAGACGATGTGCCGGGCAGGTCGCGACCCGCGCGTCCCGCGCGTCCCGCGGGTCCCTCGCATCCCGTGCGGCGGACCACCGATCGGCCCGGCTGAGGGTGAGCCCGTAACTGCTGTTGGGACGGCTCGTTGCCCTGTTGGAGGGGGTCGTCACAGGTACGCCGGGCGATTGAGCGGGAGATCGCCCTGAGCCGGGGCCGGGGAGCGCGCCGTTCCAGGCACCCGGCGCGGAAAGGGATGGCATGGGTATTGGTGCAAGCGTCTTCCTGATCGCTGCCGGAGCGATTCTCACCTACGCGACGAGCATCGAAGTCTCGGGGATCGACCTCGATGTCGTGGGGATCATCCTCATCATCGCCGGGAGTCTCGGGATGCTCGCCGCTCTGGTCATCTCAGGTTCCCGGCGTAGTTCCGGGGCCGCTGTCACGCGCGAGCACCGCAGGTACGACTGAGTTCGCGACGACCCTGGGCGGGCTCCTGAGGTGATGTGTCGTGGATGAGGTGTCCACGAGGAACGGTCGTGTTCTCGCGGGCCGGTACCACGTGGGGGAGTGGTTGGGCCGGGGAGGCATGGCGGAGGTGTACCGGGCGACCGATGAGCGCTTCGACCGCCCGGTGGCGGTGAAGTTGTTCCGGTCCGGCGCCGCGAGCAGTGACGAGGCCCGCTGGCGCCGTGAGGTCAGCACGCTGGCACGGCTGACCCACCCGCACCTGGTGACGCTGTACGACGCGGGCGAGGAGGACGGGCACGCCTACCTCGTGATGCAACTCGTGGACGGGCCGAACCTGGCCCAGTCGTGCGCCCGCGAGTCGTTCGATCTCGCCCGTACGGCACACATCGGCGCGGCCGTGGCCGACGCCCTCGCCTACGTGCACGGCCGGGGTGTCGTGCACCGTGACGTGAAGCCCGCCAACGTGTTGCTCGACCGGTCCGGGTACGCCTACCTGGCCGACTTCGGGATCGCGCGGCTCGTCGACGGCTCCCGTCTCACGGCCTCGGGTCTCCTGATGGGCACCGCCTCCTACCTGGCTCCGGAGCAGGTCAGGGGCGCCGCGGCACGGCCGGAGTCCGATGTCTACGCGTTGGGCCTTGTGCTGCTGGAATGCCTCACCGGGGCTCGGGAGTACGAGGGGACCGCACTCGAGGTCGCGGCCGCGCGACTGATGCGGTCGCCCCAGATCCCCGGCTGGCTGCCGCCGCGGTGGGCTGCCCTGCTGCGCGAGATGACCAGCAACGAGCCCGACGGGCGCCCGTCGGCGACGCACGTGGCCGCACGGCTGGGCGAGCTTCGCCTCCCCGCCGCGGAGGTCTCGCCCCAGACCCAGCAGCTCGTACACCCCCCGCTCGAAGGGCTCACCGCTGCTCCCGGGGCCCGGACACGGCGGCACGCCCGCCCAGCAACGCAGCCGCTCGGCCTCGGACGCATCCCGCAGTCCTGGCAGGCGGGGCGGGAACAGGTCATCGACGCGGTGCAGCGGCAGGCCTTACCGGGTCGCGCGCGCGTGTCATGGCACGCCCTGCGAGACCGGGTCGCGGACCGCCACTGGCCGGTTCTCGAGGGCCGGTTGAAGGGTGTGACGTTCACCCCGTGGAAGTTGGCGGGCCTGGCAGCTGTGGTGCTCGTCGTCGCGTTCCTCGCGGGCCTCGCGTCCGGCGACGGCGGGTCGCCGGGTAAGACACCGCCCGGCGCACCGGACCGGCCGGCGGACCATGGGCGGCTGCCCGCCGGCGTCCAGGCCGACCTCGACAACCTCCGGAAGGCGGTGCAGCCGTGACCCGCTGGCCGTCCCGCGCCACTGCGGTGGGATCGATCGTAGGACTCATGGCCGTCGGCGCCACACTCGTGTCCGGCTGCGGCAAGGAACCGCAGGCCATTTCCGACCGGGCGGCCAGGACTCTGGGCACCCGGGTGTCACTGGTGCACTCCACCCTCAACCAGCACGAGTGGTCGCGGGCGCGCAACCAGCTGGCGGAGCTCCACCAGCTGGTCGAGCGTGAACGCACTCGCGGGCACATCAGCTCTCGGCGCGCCGACAGGATCCTCGCGGCCATCGCCCGGCTCGACAGCGACCTACCCCGCACCGAGCTCCGAAAGCCGGCTCGAGCGAGGGGCCAGCCAGCGGCGGACGACAAGCGCGACAAGCGCGATGAGCACAGCAAGCGGGGCAAGCAGAGTACGCACGGCAAGCAGGAGCACCACAGGGCCGCCCACCACGGGAACGAGGGTCACGGGTCGGACGGGGAGGAGGGCGACGACGACTGAGCAGCGTTCCCTCCGCGCCCGCCCGGCCCGGCCCGGCACGTCACGCCGGCCGGGCCGGCGATCTCGACCGTTGCGCGGGCCCACGAGGCGTCTAGACCGAAGTTAGATCCGGAAGAACAGGTTCAGGAAGCGCTCTGCCAGCCGGGTGTCGCCGCGCACCGTGCCGCCGTTGGTGCGGCCGTAGGAGGTCAGCACCGCGGTGGCCGGGTCGAACTCCAGCACCGCGGGGAGGTCGTCGACGGTGCCCGGCTCGAAGCTCAGACCGTCGGGGCTGACGGCCAGCCGGGTGTCGCCGGCGCTGTGACCGGAGGTCACGCGCACCCCGACGGCGAAGGGCTCGGTGGCCGGCGGGATGCTCGCGGTGGCCTGCCAGAGCACGAAGACCAACGGCACCAGCAGGTCGGCCGCTTCGGCGGCCATCGCGTGCGCGCGCCCGGTGCCCTCGCGGATGTCCCAGACGTGCACGGAGTAGTCGACGAGCTGGAAGATCGGGTAGAAGAACGCCGGCAGCGGTCCCATGTACTTGTGCGGCACCTGGAGGCCGGCCCAGTCGTCCTCGGTGAGCTCGCCGAAGATGTCCATCATCTTGTCGAAGTCGGTGCCCAGCCGGTCGAGCAGCTTGTCCTGGGGGACGTCGCGGAACGCCTGCGCGCCGCTGTCGGCGAGCTCGGCCATGCCCGTCAGACCCAGGGGGCCCTTGACCTCGCCGCGGCTGCGGGCGGCGTCGAAGCTGACGAAGTACTCCTCGGTGTTGTCGACCATGTGCCCGACCACGTCGCGTACCTGCCAGTGGCCGGCAGCCGTCGGAGCCTCCCAGGCGGCCGGGTCGGAGGCCAGGGTGAACATCGCCTCCGCCTCCTGCCGGAGGACGCGAAGCAGGTTGTCCTTGCTGGCGGGGCTCATGAAGTTCCACTCGCTCATGGCGCGTGTCCTCTTTCTGATCTATGGCGGTCGATAGGAGTGATGGGGGTCGACAAGGGTTGGGTCGGCTGATCGGTCGAGACGATCGATGACTGATCAGCCAGAACGCCGTTCAGGGGGTCGGCGGTGTGGTGATCGGGGCCGGCGGCTACCCGGCGGGCTCAGCGATCGCGGTCCGTCTCCGGAAGCAGGGGCACGCCGTCGAAGACGCCGATCTTCTCGCAGTAGAGCTCGATGCCGGTGCCGTTCGGGTCCCGGATGTAGAGGCTCTCCTCCACTCCCCGGTCAGGCCCGAGGTAGTCCAGGCCGATCTCGTCGAACCGCTTCCTGGCGTCCGTGAACTGCTCCGCCGACACGGAGATCGCGATGTGCTGCACCCCGCCGATGGTCTCGGCGAAACCGGGATGCTGGTGCCCGGGGAAGTCGAAGAAACCCAGCAGGTTGCCGTTGCCGATGTCGAAGAAGAAGTGCGACGAGCCCCGGTAGTCGCGGTTCTCGACGAGCTCGACCAGGGGGAACCCGAGCACATCCTGGTAGAACCGGATCGTCTCCTCGACGTCACGGCAGATCAGTGCTACATGGTGCAGTCCCCGTGCGGTGGTGCGGGGACGGTCCGCTGGACTCTTGAGGTACTCGTCGCGCAGTGCGGCGCGGCGGGCGCGGATCTCCTCGAGCTGTGCGCCCTCGGGCTGGGCCATTGCCCGACCTCCTCACGATTCACTACGGCCCATTCTTGCACCGTAGTTGTTGCGCCTGCAATTACTTGCCCTCCCTTATCTCGGGAGGTCTTCGAGAACCGAGGAGGTCCCGAACACCGGAGCGGTAGCGTTGGTGTCGCAGTGTCGCGGCCATGTGCCGGTGGCCTACGCCACCTCTCCCGATCTGGGACCAGTACACCACCGAAACCGCCGACCGGGCGGAGATCACCGCCTCCCCGCTGCGGGCCACCGCCGAGCAACTGCGCGGCCTCCCTCCGGCCCTGGTCATCACCGGTGAGGCCGATGTGCTGCGGGACGAGGGCGAGGCCTACGCCGAGCGCCTCCGGCAGGCCGGGGTGCCGGTCACGGCGGTGCGCTACCAGGGCATCATCCACGACTTCGTGATGCTCAACGCGCTGCGGGAGACCAACGCGGCCGAGGCCGCGATCACCCAGGCCACCACGTTCCTGCGGCACGCGCTGGGCACCAAGCCCTGACGTTCTGCGCGTGAGCATAGTGATTTATGATGATTCGTACGGGTAAGCGATGGCCAGCGGCACACGTCTGTACGGGTGCCGGCGGGGGTGGCCATGCGCATCATCGGGACAGGACACGCCGGGTTGCGGATCGAGACGGCGGCGGGCAGCGTGCTCTGCGATCCGTGGAGCACCCCCGCCTACTTCGCCTCCTGGTTCCCGTTCCCCGCTAACGACGACCTGGACTGGGACGCGCTGGGTGACGTCGACTTCCTCTACGTCTCCCACCTTCATCGCGACCACTGCGATCCGGACCTGCTACGCCGGCACGTGCGCAAGGACGCCACGGTCCTCCTGCCGGACTACCCGACGGGGGAGCTCGAGCAGACGCTGCGTGACCTGGGCTTCCGGTCGTTCATCCGCACCCGGCACGGCCGCCCGCTCGACCTCGACGGGCTGCGGATCATGATCATCGCGCTGACCTCTCCGACCGACGGGCCGATCGGCGACTCCGCGCTCGTCCTGGATGACGGTACGGCGTGCGTGTTCAATCAGAACGACGCCCATCCGCTGGACATGGCGCAGGTGCGGGCCTTCGGGCCGGTCGACGCCCACCTCCTGCAGTTCTCCGGCGCCATCTGGTGGCCGATGGTCTACGACCTGCCGGGCCCCGCGAAGGAGGTCTTCGCGCAGCGCAAGCGCGAGCGGCAGACCGAGCGGGCCTTCCGCTACGTCGACGCCCTCGGCGCCCGGCACGTGTTCCCCAACGCCGGCCCGCCCTGCTTCCTGGACGAGGGGTTGGACCACCTCAACGACCCCGCCCGCAACCCGATGAGCATCTTCACCGACCAGGTGGCCTTCCTCGACCAGATGCGTGCGAGCGGCCGCTACAACGGCGAGCTGCTGCTGCCCGGCACGCAGGTGGATCTGCAAGGCGGGCAGCTGCGGGTTCGCCAGCCCTGGACGCCGGAGCAGATCCGGCGGACCTTCGTCTCCGGCAGGACCGCTTACCTGCGCGCGTACGCCGCGCGTTCCCGGGCCCGCATCGATGCCGAGCGGCGCCAGCGCACCGACGGGGGCGTCGACGTGGTCGGGGAGCTGAAGGCCTGGTGGGAGCCGCTGCTCGGGCAGGCGGAGCGGATCTGTGCCGGGGTGGGCGGGCCGGTGCGTTTCGACGTCGGCGCCGGCCCGGCCTGTGACACCGCCGGTGACGCCTGCGAGGACACGGCCTTCGTCGTCGACTTCCCGGCCCGGGAGGTGCGGGCCTGGGCGGGGGAGCGGTGCAGGTACTGGTTCCGTGCCGAACGCTCGCTCGTGCACACCTGCATCCAGCGCCGGGAGCCCGATTGGGTGAACAGCCTGTTCCTGTCCCTGCGCTTCATCGCCGGGCGGGTGGGACCGTACAACGAGTACGTCTACACGTTCTTCAAGTGCCTCACCCCGGAGCGGATCAACTATGCCGAGGGGTGGTACGCCAGCCGGGAGGCGGGGGACGAGGAGATCGCCCTGGACGGCTGGCGGGTGCAGCGCCGCTGCCCCCACCTGATGGCCGATCTCGCGCAGTTCGGTGAGATCGCCGACGGCGTGCTGACCTGCCACATGCACGGCTGGCAGTTCGAACTGGCCTCCGGGCGCTGCCTGACCTCACCCGGCCACGCCCTCCGCGCCCGCCCCGCCGCCCCGGCGTACTGACCCGATCAGCCGGCGTAGCAGTACGAGTCGCTCGACGCGTCGCCGCCCTGCAGGCGTACCTGGTGGACGCGCATCCCGCGGAAGTCGTCGCCGTGCGGGAAGAACCGCTGGTCGACGGTGAGCCCGCCGCCCTCGACGTCGGCGTCGAGCTTGGCCGCCCAGGCGCCGACGCCCTCCGGGTAGAACACGTCGTCCCAGGCGGCGTAGAGCGAGTTGGTGGCGTAAACCCGCTTGCCATCGCGGCTGATCTCGACCATCTGCGGGGCGCCGGCGAGGGGCGTCCCGGGCGCCGCCGGGTGGGGCTGGCGCCGCGCGATGCCGCCGAGGCGCACCGTCCCGGTCTCGCGCGGGTGGTGCGGGTCGCTCACGTCGTACTGCTTGAGCTCACCGGTGCCCCAGCACGAGACGTAGAGCCAGCGGTCATCGACCGAGAGGTCGATATCGGACACCAGCGGCGGCACGGCTCCGAACGGCTGCAGCGCGGGCGGCAGCTCGGAGGCTTCGGCCGGCTCCGCCGGGATCGTGATGACCTTCGTCACGGCCCACCGGTCCCCCTCGCGGTACCACAGCCACACCGAGGCCGACAGGTCCTCCACGCTGATGACCACGCCGGCGAAGCCGTAGGTCTTCGAGGGATCGTGTGCCGGCCGCAGCTCCAGCACCATCTGGTGCTCGTCGCCGAGGTCGATGCGCTGGCGGAGGCTGCGCCCGGACATGCTCCAGAAGTTCAGATGGTGCCCGAACCTGCGGCCGAGCAGATCCTCGGGGTCGAGGCCGTTCTCGACCATCGAGGGGGTTCCCCACTCGGAGGTCACCACGGTGTCGTGGTTGAGGTGCCACCACACGTCGTAGGCCAGGAACTGGGAACCGCGGTCCAGCTCCCAGGGGCCCACCACGTCGAACGTGTCGTGGTCGAGCAGCGCCACCCCGCCGGGCCCCTCCCTGCCGTTCGCTCCACCCAGGTTCGACATGAAGATGCCGCCCGGGCCGCAGTGGATGGTGTGCGGTCGCGAGTAGCCCGCCTTGCTGGCCAGCTCCTCGGCCTCGATCGTCCGTACGACGCGGGGGTTGCGCGGGTCCGGCTTGGTGTCGAGCACGTAGGTGCGCGACGACCGCAGCCCCGGCACCACCAGGTAGCGCCGCTCGAGCGCGGCGTGCCCGCCTTCCCCGTGGCCTTCGTGGCCTTCGTGGCACAGCGCGCTGGAGCAGGCGTTCCACCCGAAGTGATGCAGCTCGTTGCCCGCCGTCGGCAGCTCCGACCAGCCGACGAGACTCCCGTAGGACTCCGAGCCCGGGTCGCAGTCGATCACCGTCATCGCGTCCTTCGCCCGCCCCTCGGGGTCGAACGCCGCCACGTAGGCGAGCTGCTCAGGTGGCGCGGCGATCGCGGCGCCCGGAGTGCGGTAGAAGGTCGGGTCCGTCGTCTCTGGCATGTCCTCACCCCTCGTTGCGCATGCCTACCGTCCTCCCACCATAGGCACGTCGCGCGCGCACATCCGCTCGCGAGTAACGCCCCTTCGAGATGCGGGAGCGGGCACGCCGCGTGACACCTTGACAGCGCGGAGGCATGCCACGAGGGTAAATCATTAAAAATCGCTAGGAATCATGAGCTTCCCCGCCGTTGCGCGCCATCCCGTGAGGGGCATGAACGACCGGAAGGAGCGCCATGGCTGGCCGGGTAGGCCGGGACCGTCGCTGGGTCAGGGAATCGGCCTTGTTATGCCTCGCGGCCCTGCTCTGGGCTCCGCTCGCCGTGCTGGCCCCGGCCGCGTCCGCGGCTGTCCCGTTCCCGCAGCCACCCCCCGGATCCAGCCCGTACGACTACCCCGGCCAGCTGTTCGTGGACGACGGGCGCTGCGACGGCAGCGCCAACGACCTGCCCGGCAACTTCGACTGCGTCGACGACTGGAAGTTCACCGACGATCGGGCGGACGAGGGGCCGGCGGACGCCGGGCAGCGGCGTGACCCGCAGGAGTTCTTCGGGGTGAAGGGCACCGGGCTGAACCGCGCCTGGGAGGTCTCCACAGGCCGGCCGGACGTCGTCATCGCGGTGCTGGACTCGGGCATCCGCTGGGAGGAGGCGCAGCCGCAGCTGATCCGCAAGTACCACCTCAACCGGGGCGAGCTGCCGGTGCCGGCCGGGGGCCCGAACGGGGACGACTGGCGGTTCGGCGGCTACGACGTGAACGGCGACGGCGCCTTCAACTCCGCCGACTACGCGGCGGGCATGACGCTGACCTGGCACGGCGAGCGGGTCAGGCTCACCGAGTTCGCCGACGACGCCAACCGGGTGCTCGATCCGGCGGACCTGGTCAGGGTGTTCTCCGACGGTGTCGACGACGACGGCAACGGCTACGTCGACGACATCTCCGGGTGGGACTTCTTCGAAAGCGACAACAACCCGCTCGACGACGTCGACTACGGCCACGGCACCGGCGAGGCACACGACTCCACCGCCGAGGCCGACCTCGCCGGCCACGACGAGATCGGCACCTGCCCGAACTGCATGATGATGCCGCTACGGGTGGGGGACTCCCTCGTCGCCGACGTCAACCACTTCGCCGAGGCCGTGGTCTACGCGGCCGACAACGGGGCGCAGGTGGTGCAGGAGGCGCTCGGCACGCTCAACCACACCTCGTACGGGCAGGCCGCCCTCGACTACGCGTACCGGCGAGGCGTCATCGTCATCGCCTCCGCGGCCGACGAGGCGGCCGCCCACCACAACCGGCCGGCCGCCTACGAGCACACCATGGTGGTCAACTCGATCCGCAACCCCAGCGTGCCCGCCACGAAGCCCAACAGTTACCTCTACCTCAACGGGTGCACGAATTTCGGCGGTTACGCCTACGTGTCGATCCCGTCGACTTCGTGCTCGTCGGAGGCCACGGGGCGGTCGGCGGGCTACTCCGGGCTGCTGCAGTCGGCGGCGCGCAACGCCGTGGAACGCGGCGTGATGACGCCGTACCTGCGTTACCGGAAGGGCGGCTACGCCCAGGCGCGCTTCCCGCTGTCCGCCGAGGAGGCGTACCAGCTGTGGCGGCTCTCCGCCGACGACATCGACTTCGCCTCGGGCTGCCCGGCCTTGCCCGGGAGGCCGCCCGCCCCGCAGCACGAGTTCTGCGACGAGACCCCGCCCTACGCCGCGCCCGGGGATGCACAGCCCCCCGCGGCCGGGCCGGACAGCTATGCGACCACCCTGCCGGGGTCGACCCGCTACCAGACCGTGCGGGGCTGGGACTACTTCACCGGCTACGGGCGTTCGAACGTCGCCCGGCTGCTGCACTACCTCGGCGGTCCCGGCCCGGACGGCCGGGAGGGCGGCGGGGATGATCGCGAGTACGCCGTCCCGGAGGGCGATGTCGACGGCTTCGCCCCGTACGGCAGCGGCGAGAGCCCGCTCACGGCGCAGCAGCGCATCCCGCCCGAGGCGGACATCAGCGCACCCCGCTGGTGGGCGCAGTACCCGGTGGCCGCGGACCGGGTACTGCTGCGGCCGGACGACCCGCATGCGCCGGGCATGGTGGTGGTCGAGGGCCGGGTCGCGGCCAACCGGGTGACCTCGGCGGGCGGCAGCTACGACTACGTCCTCGAGTGGGCGCCGCACGCGCAGGGGCTCAAGACCGGCCAGTACGCCGCGGCCGGCGGGTACCGGCCGGCCCGGGGCAGCGGGGAAGGCTCGCACGGCCCCTGGCATGTGGTCACCCGGGTGGCCGACCGCACCGAGCCGTACCGGGGGGAGCTCGGGCGGATCCCGGTCCGGCGGCTGCTGGGCGCCCTCGCCGACGCTCCCCACCCCTTCGACCAGGCGACCGACCCGACCAGTAGGCAGCAGCCCGAGCGGCACGCCATCAGGCTGCGGGTACGGGTGATCGCCCACCCGGCGGTCAACAGCGACGGCAACCCGGCCAACGACGACCGCGTCAACAACGAGGCGGTCCGGCAGAAGCAGATCGACCTCTCGGACGAGCTGGCCATCCGCGACGACCTCGGCGTCGGCGGGCGGGCCGCCGGGGGCGCCGGCTCGCCCTCGTTCCACGACGTGAACGGCGACGGCGAGGACGAGCTGCTGCTGCCGACCTCCGACGGTCTGGTGCACGCCTATTCAGACCTTTCTCCTGGAGCCGCCCGCTCGGACGCAGAGCTGCCTGGCTGGCCGGTGCGCACCGACCGGTACGCCGGCGTCGCCGAGCACCTCGACGGGGACAACGCCTACAGTCGCGGCGCCGTACCCACCGATGTGCACGCCGCGATCCTCGGCGGCACGGTCGCGGTCGCCGATCTCGACGACGACGGCGAGACGGAGGTGCTGGCATCGGCACTGGACGGCAAGCTCTACGCGTGGGGCCCCGACGGGACGCGCCGGGCTGGATTCCCCGTCTCGGTCGACCCCCGGCTGTCCCGGGAGGTCCGCTGCGGGCCTGACACCATCCCGTACTGCGACGACTTCGCCGCGAGCGCCGACGCCGGCCAGGACAGCCCGCCCAACCCCGACGTCTCAGGTGACGGGCGGGCCGAGGTGATCCAGGGCAGCGCGGTGAGCGACTACGGGCTCGACGACACCGCGGCCACCGCCACGCGCTGGTGGCTTCACCGCACCAGGCGACGATCGCATGTGCGGCCGGGCCGATCACTACGCCGTACGGGTCGTCGAGAGTGCACGGGCCGCCTCGCCGTGGGAGCAGGGCCGCGCAGTCGCGGTCGAGAGCGGAGACCTGGGGCGGGCGGGCGAGATCAGCACGCTGCGCTTGGGGCGGCTACCCGGCAGCGCCGTCGCGCTCCTGGTCCGGGCCTACGACGAGGCCGGCAACGGCTCCGCCGTCGCCTCCGCGGTGATCGCTCCCTGACGATCGTGCCGGGTTGGCCGGGCGGTGTGCGTCGTGCTCGTCGTGCAAGCGCCCGAGCACGTGGTCGAGAGTGGTGACGAAGCTCGTGAGATCGGCCGCGGGGACGTCGCCCAGCAGACGGGCGGCGCCGTGCTGGTACTCGACGTGCATCGCCGCGGCGGCGGTGCGGCCCTGGTCGGTGAGGGTGACCAGCGTCGCCCGCCGGTCCGTGGGATGCCGGCGGCGCATCACCAGATCGGCTGCCTGCAGGCCGTCGAGCAGGCCGGTGACGTTGCGCGGAGTGACGCCCAGCACCTGGCTGAGCTGACGCTGTGTCATCGGGCCCTGGTGGTACAGGTGCCAGAGCACCGTGGCGCGGGCCCGGGTCAGCCCGTGCTCGGCCAGCCCGCGTTCCATGAACTGGAACAGCACCACGGCCAGCTCGAACAGCCGTCCCAGCGCGGCGTCGACATCCTCCTGGGACGGGTCACCCGACATTGTGTAGCCACTTCACTATGTTGTAGCCTCCGTAAATATGGTAGCTGCTCGGGATGCCCGCCGGATCGTGGTCTCCGGCCTGAGCAAGTCGTTCGGGGCCGTGCCGGCGGTCGACCGCCTGAGCTTCACCGCCCCGCCAGGATCGATCACCGGCTTCCTCGGGCCCAACGGCGCGGGGAAGACCACCACGCTGCGGATGCTGCTCGGGCTGGTCGCACCCGATGCGGGCAGCGCGACCATCGGCGGGCGGGCCTACGCCGCGCTGCCGGCACCCAGCGACGAGGTCGGGGCGGTGCTCGAGGCGGCGAGCTGCCATCCAGGCCGCAGTGGGCGGGACCACCTTCGCGTCTACTGCACGGTGAACGGCTATCCGGCCGGGCGTGCCGACGAGGTCCTCGAGCTGGTCGGGCTGGCCGGGGCGGGACGCCGGCGGGTGCGGGGCTACTCGCTCGGGATGCGGCAGCGGCTCGCCCTGGCCACCGCACTGCTCGGCGACCCCGGGGTGCTGGTCCTCGACGAGCCGACGGGCGGCCTTGACCCTGAGGGCATCGCCTGGATGCGCCGGCTGCTGCGGGGGTTCGCCCAGCAGGGCCGGACCGTGCTGGTGTCCAGCCACGTGCTCTCGGAGGTGCAGCAGCTCATCGACCACGTCGTCATCGTCAACCGGGGTCGGCTGGTCTGGCAGGGCTCGCTGGCGGAACTTGCCGACCGGGACGGCCGGGTGGTCTCGGTGCGTACCCCGCAAGCCGATGAGCTGCTGGAGGCGCTGGCGCGGGCCGGCGCCGACGGGGCGCGAACCGCCCGGATGGGGCCGGACGGCCTGCGCGTGACCGGCATGGCGGCCGCGGAGGTCGGGCACCTCGCCTTCCTGAGTGGCGTGGAGCTGCACGGCCTCGCCGTCCAGCGCAACGACCTGGAGCAGGTCTTCTTCGCGCTCACCGCTGAGCCGGGCGAGGCTCAGCCGTCCCGCGTCCTCGAGGAGGCGAGCTGACATGGCACGCCTGGTCGCCGCCGAGTTCCAGAAGTTGTTCACGACCCGGTTGTGGCTGTGGATGCTCCTCGGCTCGGTCGCGTTGACCGCGCTGTTCGCCTGCCTGGCCATCGTGTTCGGGAGCGACCCCGACAACCCGACGCCCCCGCTGTCCACGGCGGCAGGGCAGCGTACGGTGTTCTCGGTCGCCCACGGAGGCGCCGGGCCGCTGGTGGCCGTGCTCGCCGCCGCCGGGATGGCCGGAGAGTTCCGGCACCAGACCGCGTCGACGACATTCCTCGCCACGCCGCGGCGCGGCCGGGCGGTCCTCGCGAAGGTGGCCGCCTACCTGCTGGTCGGCCTCGGCTACGCGCTGGTGTGCTGCGCAGCCACCGTCGCGATCGCCGTGCCGTGGCTGGCCGCCGACGGCATCGACGTACCGCTCACCGGCAACGGCATCCCCGGCACGCTGGTCGGGGTCGTCGTAGCGGTCGCCCTCTTCGGGCTCATCGGCGTCGGTCTTGGCGCGCTGCTGCGCGACCAGGTGGCCACGGTCGCCGGGCTGCTCGTCTACCTGTTCGTCGTCGAGCCCGTCGTCACCGCCATCCCGGCGCTGAACAGCTGGTCGATGTACCTGCCCGCGGCGGCCGCCGACGCACTCACCCGGGTGTCCCAGGTCGGCCGGGAGTTCCTCGACCCGTGGCAGGGTGCCGTCGTGTTCGCGACCTACGGTCTGTTGCTTGCGGTGGCCGGCACGCTCCTGACCGCCCGCCGCGACGTGACATGAGACTCACCGCCCGGGTGCCGGAGAGGGGGGCACCCGGGCGGTGGGGTGGGCCCGCCGGTCACGCCGCCGTGTGCAGGCACGACGCGGAAATGGACCGTGCGGGTGACACCTCCGATTGGGACCCGAGCGCTGGTTTCTGATATGTGATGCAGGTGTGACATGGTTCACCGAATCGGATCTCCGGGTGCTCGCCGGTCCGAAGTCCTACGCCCGCGGCGAGACCTACGTCGACGCCGTGTCCGACCTCGAGGAGATCGCCGGTGGCGTGGTCGCGACCGTGCACGGCGGCGACGCCTACAACGTCGCGCTGATCGTGCGCGACGGGGAGCTGGCCGGTGAGTGCGACTGCCCGTACGGTTCCGAGGGAGCCTTCTGCAAGCACTGCGTCGCGACCGGCCTCGTCGTGCTGGCCCGCGCCGAGGACACCGGGTCGCCCCCGCCCGGCGGCGCAGACCTGATCGGGCGGGCGGACCTGCGCACCTACCTGGGCACGCTGGACTCCTCCACGC
>JBOHCZ010000109.1:0-11276 GCA_050699195.1 Streptomycetales bacterium | reverse complement strand
CAACCCGGCCATGTTCGAGCCGGTCCACGGGTCCGCGCCCGACATCGCGGGCCAGGGCAAGGCCGATCCCACCGCCACCGTGCTCTCCGTCGCCATGCTGCTCGCTCACCTCGGCCTCGCCGAGAGCGCGCGGCGCGTCGAGGATGCCGTGGCGGGCGACCTCGCGGCGCGGTCCGCGGGTGGGCCGCGCGCCACCCGCCAGGCGGGCGACGCGCTGGTCGCGCGAGTAGCCCGCTGACGCAACGTCGGAGTAATCGGGGGCGGCGTGCTCCCGCAACCTGCGATCCTGGGTTACCGTCTCACCCTTGATCGGACGGCGGGGCCCGCTGGGCACGCTTGTCAGGACCTTACGGCGAAGGACGACGTAGATGACCGATTCACACCAGGACGCCCCCGTCCCGATCGAACTCAAGCCCACCAGCGAGCCGCTCCCGGCGGAGGAGCGGGCAGCCCAGCTGGCCAGTCCGGGCTTCGGCCGTGTCTTCACCGAACACATGGTGATGCTCCGCTGGACCGCGGGCCGCGGCTGGCACGACGCCCAGCTGCGGCCGTACGGCGCGATCGAGCTGGATCCGGCGACCATGGCCCTGCACTACGGGCAGATCATCTTCGAGGGCCTCAAGGCCTACCGGCAGGCCGACGGGGGCATCGCGGCCTTCCGCCCGTACGAGAACGCCCGCCGCTTCCAGCGCTCGGCGCGGCGGCTCGCCATGCCCGAGCTTCCAGAGCAGCTCTTCGTCAGCGCACTGGAGACGCTGGTGCGCCAGGACCGTGACTGGGTGCCTTCCGAGCCCGGTCACAGCCTGTACCTGCGGCCCTACATGTTCGCGACCGAGATCGGGCTCGGCGTCAACAACCCCTCCAGTGAGTACCTGTGCATCGTCATCGCCTCGCCCGCCGCCTCGTATTTCCCCCGCGGGGTCAAGCCGGTCTCGGTGTGGCTGTCGGAGGACTACACGCGGGCGGCTCCCGGTGGCACCGGCGAGGTCAAGTGCGCGGGCAACTACGCGGCGGGCTTCCTCGCCCAGGCCCAGGCGGTCGAGAACGGCTGCGACCAGATTGTCTGGCTGGACGCGGCGGAGCGGCGCTGGGTCGAGGAGATGGGGGGGATGAACCTGTTCTTCGTGTACGGCGAGGGCGCGGGTGCACGGCTGGTGACCCCGTCACTCACCGGGACCCTGCTGCCCGGCGTCACCCGGGACTCGCTGCTGACGCTGGGGCCCGAGCTCGGCTTCCCGGCGGGCGAGGGGCGCATCACCGTCGACGAGTGGCGGCAGGCCAACCTCGACGGGTCCATCAGCGAGGTCTTCGCCTGCGGCACGGCGGCGGTCATCACCCCGGTCGGCTCGGTGCGCGGGGCCACGCAGTCCTGGACGATCGGTGACGGTGAGCCAGGGGTCGTCACGACACGCCTGCGCGAGGCCCTGCTGGACATCCAGTACGGCACCGGTGCCGACCCCCACTCCTGGAGGCACCGGCTCTGCTGAGGGCGAACGGGGGACGAGATGGTTTTCCCGTCGCCGCAACCCGGGTAGGCGCTCTTAGTACGGCAAGAAGACCCGATCGAGAGGACATCCTCATGACCAGCCCCAGCCCCGAGGGGCAGCAGGCGGTCGAGACCGAGCTCGCCCGGGCGATGGAGGCGGGCGACCAGGAGTCCGCGCTTCGTATCGTGGCGAATGCCGCCGTCGTCGTGCCGCAGGCCGCGGCCACGCCCGACGATGCCTCGCCGGACGCAGCCGCTCCCGGCGCGGTGACCCTGCCGGTGCTCGAGCAGGAGGGCCGCCAGTACGTCCCGGTCTTCATGACCACGGAGCGGATGTCGGAGGCGGCACCCGACGTCGAGGAGTCCATCACGCTCCCGGTGTCCCAGCTCGCCGCCTCCTGGCCGGACGACGAGCTCTGGCTGGCGGTGAACCCGGGCGTGGAGAGCGGCGTCACCATACCGCCCGACATCGTGCGCACCCTCCCGCAGTACCGCGCTGCCTGAGCGCGGCCAACCGCTGCCTGAGCGCGGCCTGAGTCAGTCTGCCCCGACGGGACCGTTGCGCGAGTCCCCGGCGTGGACCTTCCGCCACGCCTGGGTGGTGGGATCTTGCTCCAGGCAGTACATCCAGACCCGCTTGCCCTGCGGGTCGGCCCCGTTGCGCAAGTCGCCGGCCTCCTGGTCCTGGAGGTGGATCCGGCCGGTGGCGCCGTCGAATTCGTACCCCATCAACGCCGCGTACATGCTCCCGCGGGTGATGTCCCCGGGGTCCTGGCCCTCGGCGGCGTCCAGCACGAGTTTGGCGGCGTCGTAGGCGAGTATGACGTGGCCGTTCGGCGGGCTGCGGAAGGCCGCGCCGTTCCCGTCGCCGTACTGGTCGCCCGCCTCCGCGTAGTCGTCGAAGAACTCCGACACCGCCTCCGGGGCGACGCCCGCGGAGGTTCGCCACGTCGCCTCATCGGCACCGAAGGTCGTGTAGCACAGCCGCCCGGAGACGAAGTCCGGCAGCCGGTCGAGTCCCGCGGTCTCCAGCTGGCTCAGGTCGTCGGCTCCGAGCACCACCGTGTCGGCATCGGGGTCGCCAGGGTCGTAGCAACCGCTCACCTCGAGCTCGTCGAGCAGCGTCACCAGTTCGTTCGCCCGGCCGGTGTACACGACGAGCTCCCGTACGCCGTCATCGCGCGCGCAGACCTCCCGGGCGATCTCGCCTGGGTCCTCTGACTCGGGGGCCCTGGGGGTGAGGAGGGCCCGCTGGTCGGCGCGGTTGGCCAGCTTTCGCTCGAACACCGTCTTCAGCTCGCTGCTGTACCGGTCGCCGGCGTCGAACACCAGGTGCGGCCGGCTGCCGCGGTACCGGTCCGCGGCCCATGCGGCGCCGACCTGCGCCTGGCGGGTGTTGGACGGGGCCACCCGGAAGAAGTACGGCATGCCGGTGAAACGGTCTCCTGACAGCGCCGACGCCACCATGGGGACGTCGTGCTCGCCGAGACGCTTGACCGCCGCGACGGTCTCGTCCCGGGTCTGACCCATCCCCGTCACCGCGACGACCGCCTCGTCCTCCCGTGCCAGCGTGCTGATCTGTTCCGCAACCTCGGGCCCGTAGGCGGAGTTCCCGCCGACGTTGGCGACCAGCACCCGCAGCAGGAAGGGGCGAATGGGGTCGCTGCGCAGGCTCTTGCCGATGAAGGCGTTCCAGTTCCGCTGGGCGAGGTACGCGCCGCGCAGCTCGTTCACCCCCGCGGTGATGTCCCGTTTCGGCCCTTCGTTGGCGCTGCTCAGGATCGCCGTGACCACGATCGTCAGGTGGTTCGTACCGTCCTGAGCCTTCTGCAGGACCCGGTCGTTCTCGTCGTGGATGAGCGATGCCAGCCGGTTCACCTCGCGGTCGTCCGGGCTGCTCGGCTGGCCTCCCTGCACGAACGGCCCCACTCCGGCCGCCACTCCGACGCATTCGTGGCCCGGACGCTTCTCCAGGCCCATGGGTTGGCTCCACGTCGCCCAATACCCTTCGGCCCAGGCGTCCCATGGCAGCCTGGCGTTGCAGTGCGTCGCCCAGTACGTCGCGTGCGCCCCCGCGTACCAGACCGGTGCCGCGAGGATCAGGATCGCGGCGATCACCTTCCGGGTACGCCGGGATGGGCGCCTGCGCGGGTAGGGGTGATGGCTCCCGCGCCGCGCGTAGTCGGGCAGCTTCGGCGGATCGGTACTACGCGACCGCCGAGCCACCTCCCGGGCCAGCCGCCGGTAGTACGCGGCCTGCTCACTGGCCTGCGGCAGGTCGGGGGTCGACAGCTTCTCGACCACGTCGCCCAGCTCGGCGATCTGATCCGGTGAGACTGCCTCCGCGCCCGTGCTCGACCAGAGCCGCCAGCTCAGCTCCACGGCCTTCACCGTGAGGGGGTTGACGTTGTCGATCCGGCTGACGTCGGGTTGCACCTGCCTGGGCGTGGGAGCCTCCGCGATGCGGCGCAGCTCCGCGACCCACGACGGGTTGCCGTACTGGCGCAACCCGTCGATGTAGCGGACGGCGGGTTCCAGCTGTCCGAGGGCGAGGGCGTGGTAGGCATGTTCGGCCGGGGCCGCGGCGACCCCTTGGCGGTCCAGCTCCTGAAAGTGGGTGCGCAGCTCGCCGTGCACCCGGCGGTACTGGGTGGTCTTCATGCTCTTCGTCAGCAGGTCCCGCAGCAGCGAGTGGAGGGCGAGGGTGCGGCCGTCGGCCTCATCTTCGGCGAAGCTGTAGGTGGAAATCTCCCACAGCAGCTTCTCCGCGGCGGGCTCGTCGATGCCGAGGACCTTCTGGATCACCGGCACGTCGAGCCGCCGCGGGGCGGCGAGCTCCACGAGAGCCTGTTCCCGCTCCGTCCGGAGCCTGTGCAGCAGGCGCATCTGCAGGAAACCGGCGAGGGTGTCACCCGCGGCCTCGGGGAAGTCCGGGCCGACGGGCTCGTCGAGCAGTTCGCGCAGCGGCGGGAGGCGGAACGGCTTCCGCCGGATGGTCCGGTGCCGCGCGTCTTGGAGCAACTTCACAGCCAGTGGGTGGCCGCGCGTGACGTGCTGCAGCCAGTGGACCAGTGCGAACCCCGGGGGCCCCGCCCCCTCCGCGGCGCGAAGTGCCGTGACGAGCTGGGCCGTCTCGAGCATCTCCAGGCGGTCCAGGGTGAGATGGAGGTATGCCTCGTCGGGGGAGGCAGGCCCGGCCGCGCCAACCGTTTCGACGCGGGCCGCCCACTCGTCGTAGGTGCGCGCCGCCTCCTCCACCGGTGTGCGCGCGTCGACGGCACGGTCCCGCACTCTTGCCCCGCGCTGCTGGGCGGCGATGACCAGGAGCGGGGTGTCCGGCCGGCGGACCCGGCGGGCCGCCAGCTGGGTGAGGACGTTGTCCTTGCCCGGAGGCAGCAGATCCACGTCGTCGAGCAGCAGGACGCAGTTGACGCTGCGGTAACGATCCCGGCGGCGCAGCCAGCGGGTGCGGTAGGCGGCTTGGAGATCCGCCAGAAAGGCGTCGATCAGCAGGTTCTCCACGTCCTGCGTCGCCCGGGGCGACTCGTCCTCCACCCCCGCCCACAGCTGCCAGAGCTTGCCCGCGACCGTGTCGATGCGCGCACCCTCGGGGAGGCCGAGCCGGACACGCTCCCGCTCGTACCATCGAAGCCCGCCCGCGACCCCGCGGGGCCACAGCAGCGCCCGTAAGGGCGTCCGCCAGACCAGCAGCCGGCGGACCAGCACCCAGCTCAGCATGACGAGAAGGACCAGCCACCAGCTCCGCTGGACCGCTTCACTCCCGCCCAGCCTGCTCAGCAGCGGCTTCGACTTGTGGCTCGCGATCTGCTGCAGGAGCTTGCCCCCGCTGGCCGCCTCACCCGGCTCGGCGAGCGAACTGCGCACCGCACCGACGAGCTCGGCGAACTCGTACCGGGGCAGCCGCAGCCGGCCGAACATGGGGTGCCGGTAGAGCCGCAGCTGAGCGGACACGCTGCCCAGCACGGCGATCGTCTGGTGCTCCACGTCGGGCGCCAGATTGTCCACGACCGCGACCGGCAGGTCCCGGCACTGCTGCTTCACGTGCGTCAGCAGGGCCGTCTTGCCAGAGCCGCCGGCTCCCGAGAGCACCACGATGGGCACCGGCCGAGTGCGGCCGGGCGGCCGCTCGTAGCAGCTTTGCAACAGCGCGAGGATGGCTGCCCGGCCGACCAGGCCCTCGTACGGGTTCGCAAACTCAGATCCCTCTCTTTCACGCCGGAGTTTGCGCACGTCGCCCCCTCGTGACTGCCTGGCAGGCCCCGAACACACCGGGTAGACCGCAAAAAGGTACCGTGCACCCGGCCACCTGGTCGATCATGCTGTAGTGCTCGACGCCACCCGTCCGGCCCAATCTCTGAGACGGGGCTTCCGCGCCGGGCCTGGTGTGCCAAACTGACGAACGTGCAACAGGTGCTGATTACGCACACGGCGCGCTAGGCCACGGCAAGTTCCGCCCACCGCCGGCGCGCAGACCTCTCGCAACCGCGAGGGGTCTTTTGTTTTGGAGGGTCCGCCGATGCCATCGCCAGGTGACAGCTTCCACGTCTACGACACGACGCTGCGCGACGGCGCCCAGCAGGAGGGCCTGAATCTCTCCGTCCTCGACAAGATGGCGATCGCACGCCACCTCGACGAGCTGGGTGTCGGGTTCATCGAAGGCGGGTGGCCTGGCGCGAACCCCAAGGACACCGAGTTCTTCCGACGCGCCGCGGCCGAGCTCGACCTGCGCCACGCGCAGCTCGCCGCGTTCGGGGCGACCCGCCGGGCCGGCGTCAAGGCCGCCGACGACCCCCTGGTGGCGGCCCTGCGCGAGTCGCGCGCTCCGGTCGTCACGCTCGTCGCCAAGGCCCACGACCGCCACGTCGAGCTGGCCCTGCGCACCACCCTCGAGGAGAACCTCGCGATGATCCGCGACACCGTCGCGCACCTGCGGGCGGAGGGGCGGCGGGTCTTCCTCGACGCCGAGCACTTCTTCGACGGCTACCGCAGCAACCCCCGGTACGCGCTCGAAACCGTCCGCGTCGCCGTCGAGGCGGGCGCCGACGTCGTGGCGCTGTGCGACACCAACGGCGGGATGCTCCCGCGGGAGCTCGCCGACGTGGTGCACGAGGTCGGTGCCGCGACGGCGGCCCGCTTGGGGATCCACTGCCACGACGACACCGCCTGCGCGGTCGCGAACACCCTCTCGGCGGTCGACGCCGGGGTCACCCACGTGCAGGGCACGGCGAACGGCTACGGCGAGCGGGCCGGCAACGCCAACCTGTTCAGCGTCGTCGCCAACCTCGAGCTGAAGAAGGACCGGCCGGTGCTGCCCCTGGGACGGCTCGGGGAGATGAGTCGCATCGCCCACGCGGTCGCCGAGGTGACGAACATCGCCCCGGGCAGCCACCAGCCCTACGTCGGTGCCTCCGCGTTCGCCCACAAGGCGGGCCTGCACGCGTCGGCCGTCAAGGTCGATCCCGACCTGTACCAGCAGATCGTCCCGGCGCTGGTCGGCAACGACATGCGGATGCTCGTCTCCGAGATGGCGGGGCGCGCCTCCATCGAGCTCAAGGGCAGGGAGCTGGGGTACGACCTGTCGGGGGACAAGCAGGCGCTCGGCCGCGTCGTGGACCGCGTCAAGCACCTGGAGTCGCGCGGCTACACCTTCGAGGCGGCGGACGCGTCTTTCGAGCTGCTCCTGCGCGACGAGGCGGACGGCGAGCGCCAGCGGCCCTTCGTCCTCGAGTCCTGGCGGGTGATCGTCGAGCAGCGCGCCGACGGTGGCCTGGTCAGCGAGGCCACCGTGAAGCTTTACGCCAAGGGCGAGCGGATCATCGCGACGGGCGAGGGGAACGGCCCGGTGAACGCCCTCGACCGCGCACTGCGGTCGGGTCTCGAGCGGCTCTACCCCGGCCTCGCACGGTTGGAGCTGGTCGACTACAAGGTGCGCATCCTCGAGGGGCTGCACGGCACGGGCGCGGTCACCCGGGTGCTGATCGACACCGGCGACGGCGAGGCCGAGTGGAGCACCGTCGGAGTGGGCGAGAACGTGATCGCGGCGTCCTGGGAGGCGCTGGAGGAGGCCGTCACCTACGGGCTGCTGCGCCAGGGACAGGCGTGATCCGCGATAGCCTCGGGGTGTGCGGATCGCGAGGTTCTCCATGGGTGGGTCTGCCGGTGTCCCGGCTGGCGACTCTGCCGGCGAAGTGGCCTTCGGCGTGGTCGAAGGCAGCCCCGGCGAGCCCGGCGGGGCCAGGGTGGCAACCCTCGCCGGGCATCCGTTCAGTGATGCGCGGCTGACCGGGCAACGTCACCGGCTGGCCGACGTACGGCTGCTCCCGCCCGTCCTGCCCACCAAGATCGTGGCGGTGGGCGGGAACTACGCCGATCGCGCGGGCGGGTCCGGCGGCGAGGCGCCGGAGCCGGCCGTGGTGTTCCTCAAACCGTCGACGTCGGTCGTGGGCAGCGGGGCCGCCATCGTCTACCCGGGACAGTCCCGCGACGTGCACTACCAGGCCGAGCTCGCGGTCGTGGTGGGCCGGCTGTGCCGGGAGGTCCCCTACGAACGCGTCCCGGAGGTGATCTTCGGGTACACCTGCGCCAACGATGTGACGGCCTCCGACCTGCAGCGCGTCGAGCCGCAGTGGGGCAGGGCCAAGGGCTTCGACACCTTCTGCCCGCTCGGCCCGTGGGTCGAGACCGGCCTCGACCCGGCCGACGTCGAGGTGGCCTGCACCGTGAACGGCGAGCGGCGGCAGTCGGGCCGTACCAAGCAGATGGTGCGCACGGTGGCCGACCTCGTGGTCCATATCAGCGAGGCGATGACGCTGATCCCGGGCGACGTGATCCTCACCGGCACGCCGGCCGGGGACGGTCCGCTCCACCTGGGCGATGAGGTGTCCGTCTCGGTCGAAGGCATCGGAACCCTCACCAACCGGGTGGTCTCCCGTGGCTGAGCACCGCGCCGTCCGGGTACGTTTCGCGCCGTCCCCCAGCGGCGAGCTGCACGTCGGCAACGTGCGGACGGCGCTCTACGACTGGGCCTACGCCCGGCACACCGGCGGCACCTTCATCCTGCGCATCGAGGACACCGACAGGTCGCGGGTGACCGACGACGCCGTCCGCGCCGCGGAGGAGACGCTGCGCTGGCTCGGACTCGACTGGGACGAGGGGCCGGGGGTCGGCGGTGCCCACGGGCCGTACCTGCAGAGCGAGCGGATGGACACCTACCGCGGGTGGGCGCGGCGGTTCCTCGACGAGGGCAGCGCCTACCACTGCTACTGCACGACCGAGGATCTGGAGGAACGGCGGGCGAAGGCGCGCGCGGGGGGTCGCCCACCCGGCTACGACGGCCGCTGCCGCGACCTCACCGGGAGTGAGATCGCCGGCTTCGAGGCCGAAGGACGCCGGCCCGTGGTGCGGTTCCGGATGCCCGAGGGGGCGACCGTCGTCCGCGACCTGATCCGCGGCCAGATCACCTTCGACCACGCGAACGTTCCCGACTTCGTGCTGGTGCGCGCCGACGGCTACCCGCTCTACCCGCTCGCCGTCGCGGTCGACGACGTGCTCATGAAGATCAGCCACGTCGTACGGGGCGATGACCTGCTGTCCTCGACGCCCCGCCAGATCGCGGTCTACCGGGCGATGGGGCTCGCGGAGGCGGACTTCCCGTACTTCGCCCACCTGCCGTTCGTGATGGGCGCCGACAACACCAAGCTGTCCAAGCGCCACGGCGAGGTCTCGATCAGGTGGTACCGCGACAACGGCTTCCTCCCCGAGGCGATGGTCAACTACCTCGCGCTGCTCGGCTGGTCGATGGGCGAGGACCGTGAGCTGTTCAGCCAGCAGGAGCTGGTCGAGGCGTTCGAGCTCGAGCGGGTGGGCCGCAACCCGGCCCGCTTCGACATCAAGAAGCTGGAGGCCGTCAACGGCGACAAGATCCGCGGCCTGCCGGCGGACGAGCTCGCCCGCCGCATCACGCCCTTTCTCCAGCGGGCGGACCTGGTCGCCGACCCGCCGACGCCGGAACAGCGGCGGCTCGTCGCCGAGGGCGCACCGCTGGTGCAGGAGCGGATGGCCCGGCTCACCGAAGCGGTGGCGATGCTCGGGTTTCTCTTCGTCGCCGACGACGCGTTCACGGTCGACCCGGAGGCGGCCGGGCGCGCCCTCACCGCCGAGTCCCGGCCGGCGATCGAGGCCGCCGGAGCCGCCCTCGACGGGCTCGGGGAGTGGGACTCCCACTCGATCGAGGCGGCGTTGCGGGGTGCGCTGGTCGACGGCCTCGGGCTCAAGCCGAAGCATGCGTTCACCCCGGTCCGGGTGGCCGTAACAGGGCGGCGGGTGTCACCGCCGCTCTTCGAGTCCATGGCGCTGCTTGGTCGCCGCCGGACGCTCGGAAGACTGCAGGTTGCGCTTTCGCAAAACGGCCACTAGGCGGATGTATCGGTCGCACACTGGCGCCGTGACGATTCGAGCCGTGCTTTTCGATGTTGACGAGACCCTGGTCGATCGCGACGGCGCGGCCTGCCACGCGATCATCGGCCACCTGACCGAGCTGGGCTTACCCGCCGGTCCCGAGGCGCTGGAGCGATGGGTCCGCCTCGAGGATCTGCACTACGGGCGCTACCTGGCCGGGGAGCTGTCCTTCGCCGACCAGCGCCGTGAGCGGGCCCGCGCGATGGCGGGGCTGGCGCTGTCCGACGAGGAGGCCGATCGCTGGCTGGCGGGCTACATCCGCCGCTTCGAGGCTGAGTGGCGGGCCTTCCCTGACGTCTGCTCCGTGCTCGACGCGCTGTCCGGTCTGCGGCTGGGCGTGGTGACCAACCTGGACGCGGTCTACCAGAGCACCAAACTGGAGACCGTGGGGCTCTCCCATCGCTTCAGGTGCCTCGTGGGACCGGACACCGTGGGGGTGCCGAAACCGGCGCCGCAGATCTTCCACGCCGCGTGCGCCGCGCTGGGGGTGCGCCCGCGCGAGGCCGCCTACGTCGGGGACCGCCTGGACGTGGATGCCCTGGGCGCGACACGGGCCGGCCTGCTCGGCGTGTGGCTCGACCGGAAGGACTCCGGCCGGCTCCCCGACTGGGCGTACGGCCGGTTGCGCGACCGGTGGCGGGATCGGCGGCATGACGCGCTGCAGGACCGGGTGCCCACCATCCGGTCGCTCCGGGAGCTGCCCAGGTTGCTCGCGAGGCAGCACGGGCCGGTGTGCCCGGACGTGTGCACGTGAGCTATCCTGCGGTGGTGGCGGTCGCCCGAGGTGGAGACAGCCACTCGTGGGGTATGGGGTAATTGGCAGCCCGACGGATTCTGGCTCCGTTAGTCTAGGTTCGAGTCCTGGTACCCCAGCAAGCCTGTGACCAGCACAGATGCCCAGCACGGTACCTCGTGTCAGCCGCACTCGGCCCGCATTTGGCCCTCGCTCATCGCGATGCTGACCCGCTCCGGCACGTGGGCGTCGCGCAGCGAGGACCATTCGCAGGTGTTCCATGAAGTCATCGGCGTTGTCGTGGGTGGCCGTCCCGCGGTCGCATTACACTGGGGCTTCAGCGGCGATTCTCTACGAATGATTCGGCCGAGCGTCACTGTTTCCGCCCGGCTAGGAAGCGGACCGTAGATCATCCCGCCCGCGGCGACCGGATGTCGCTCTGCTAGTCCTTCGGTAACTGGTCAGGTCGGCGCGCTCGGTTGAGTTCGTTTCAGGCGGTTGCGGGCATCCAGGGGTTCCCCTCGGCGAGGTCGACAAGGGATCGGAAGAAGCAGATGCCGTGTTTGGCGGCGGTGGCCA
>JBOHCZ010000108.1:0-13958 GCA_050699195.1 Streptomycetales bacterium | reverse complement strand
CCCCAGCTGCGACCCGGACGCCGGACAGCGGCCGCATGCTCGGCACCGTACGCACCCTCGCCGGGGGCATCGGCCCCCGGGAGGCGACCTCCGCTGCCTACGCCCGAGCGAGCCGGCTGGTGGCCGGCCGGCTCGAACAGCTCGGGTACGACGTGCGGCGCCAGCGGTTCGGCGTGCCGGGCGGCGTCTCGTGGGGTGTCCCGGTCCCGTCCGGCGACACGGTGAACGTCATCGCCGAGCCACGCGGGTTCGACGCGGCCCGGCCGCACCTCGTGGTCGGAGCCCACCTCGACACGGTGCCGCAGGCGCCCGGGGCGGAGGACAACGCCTCGGGCGTGGCGGTGCTGCTTGAGCTGGCCAGGCTGGCGGTCGCGGCCCCGCCGCGGCCGCCAGTGGTCTTCGTGGCCTTCGGTGCCGAGGAGCCCCGCGGACCCGGCGACGACGACCACCACTTCGGCTCCCGGGCCTACGTCGCGAGGATGGCCGAGCAGGCCCGCAGCGTCCTGGTCGGGATGGTGTCGCTGGACCGGGTCGGGGTCGGCGAGGCCGTGCCGGTCTGTACGGGCGGGCGCGCCTCGCCGGTGCTCGCCGAAGCGCTGCTCGCCCGTGCCGAGCGCCTCGGCATCCCCGCCGTACGGTGTGACAACCGGGCCAGCGACCACTGGTCGTTCGAGCGCGCCGGCCTGACGGCGGCGCGCCTCGGCAGCACGCCCTACGCCGCCTACCACAGCTCCCGTGACCGGCCCGGCGTCGTCGAGCCCGACCAGCTCGAACGCGTCACCCGGCTGGCGTGGGAGGCGCTGCGAAACGGGGCGCGAAGTCCGCACCGATCCGCACCCGGCTGAACGACGACGCCGTACGGTCGCCACCCCGGAAGGTCAGCTCGAGCGCGATCCCCCGCTGGGTCTCGCGCGAGAAGTCCATGTCGAAGACGAAGTTGCCGAGCGAGTACGCGACCAGCGCCCCGCGTCGCACCTCGGAACCCTGGATCCAGTGCGGGTGGCTCCCCACCACGAGGTCGGCGCCCGCGCCGACGAGTGCGCTGGCGACGGTGCGCTGGTCGGGCACGGGAGCGTGGGTGTACTGGTCTCCCCAGTGCGGGAGCACGGCGAGCACGTCGACCCGGGGGCGCAGCGCCCGTACGTCGGCGAGCAGCGCCCGCAGGCCGGGACGGTGCAGCGGGCCGAGCCGGGGCTGCATCCGTAGCTGCGCGGCCCCGGGCGTACCGGGACCCGCCTCCGGGGTCTCGCCGATCGCGTTGAAGGCGAGGAAGCCGAACCGCACGCCGGCCCGCTCGACGATCGCGGGCCGCCCCGCCTTCTGGGCGTCGGCGCCCGCGCCGACCGGGACGATGCCCGCCCGCCGGACACGCTCGACCGTCTCCACGAGTGCCCTGGGGCCGTAGTCGCCGACGTGGTTGTTGGCCAGCGTGAGCACGTCGAACCCGGCCAGCCGCAACCCGCGCAGCGCCCTCGGGTTGGCTCCGAAGGAGTCGTCTCCCTGTCGGGGTGCGCCGGTGCGGGACAGCGTGCCCTCGAGGTTGCCGACGGTGAGGTCGGCACCTGCGAGGCGCCGGGCGGCCGGACGGAGTGGTGCCGCGAAGTCTCCGGTGTCCCGCATGAGATCGCCCACCCGGCGCGCGAGCATGATGTCGCCGACGATCGTCATCGAGACGCGGGGCGGCTCCGTCGGGGTGGGGGAGGGCTCCGGCGTGGGTGCAGCCGCGCGGCTGCCGGGCGACGGGGTTTGTTGTGCCCGGCCGGCGCCGGACGGCGGGGACCCGGGACCGGACTGCGGGGATCCGGGGCCGGCGCACGCGCTCGCCCAGATCAGCGGCACGACAAGACCCGCCGCACAGATGGCGCTCCGCAGCGCCAGGCGCGGGGTCCCGTGACGGTTCACCGGTCCATGGTCACCCTTGCGGCGTAATCGTTCCAGCGCTGAGCGAGGTGGCTGATCTTCTGGGACCCCTGCTGGTGCTCGACGACCCCGCGACGTGCCGGGCCGTCCGGAGTGCCTTCTCTTCGCGGTTGCAGCCCGATCCCGTACCGTCGGTGAGGTGCTTGAGGACATCGGTGACCGGATCGTCCGACTGCGCAGGCTGCGCGGCCTCACCCAGTCCGAGCTTGCGCGCCGCGCGGACGTGTCGCTGTCCCTGATCCGTAAACTCGAGCAGCACACCCGGCACACCTTGCGGATCGCCACCATGGCTCAGCTCGCTGCAGCCTTGGACGTGAGTCTCACCGACCTGCTGGGCAAGGAAACGCGTCTGGCCCGGGTCGAGGACGGTGGGCTGATGGTGTTGCGCCGCGCGCTCACGACCCGCCTCGAGCCGGTACTCGACGAGGAACCCACCTCGGGCGAGGCAGCAGCGGATGCCGGCAACGCGTGGCGTCTCTACTGGTCGGGGTCCTACTCGCGGCTCGCGTCCGTGCTCGCCGACGCGATCCCGGCCGCTCGCGCTGCGCCCGGGGCGCACGCTGCACTGGCCGAGCTCTACGAGTGCGCCGCGTGCCTGCTGGTGCACCTGGGGCGGGAGGATCTGTCGTTCCTCGCGACCGAGAAGGCGCTTGCCGCCTCGGCCCGGGGTGACGACGAGCTGTTCCACGCGGCCCAGCACGGTTCCCTGTCCTGGGTGCACCTGGAGGCTGCCCACTACGGGGACGCCGCCCACGCCGCCGCCTCGATGGCGACGCGGATCGAGCCGCGGCTCGGGTCCGCCGAGCCGCGGCACGTGTCAGTGTGGGGCAGCCTGCTCCTGTCGGCTGCGACGGCCGAGGCACGCCTGGGCAGGCGGGCGGCGGCCGAGGACTACCTCAACCTTGCGGATGCGGCGGCCGTACGTCTGGGTGAGGAGCGCGATGACCTGCAGACCCATTTCGGCCGCTCCTCGGTGATCATGCAATGGGTCAACACCGAAATCGTGTTCGGCAACCACGCCCGGGCACTGCGGATCGAGCAGGGTGGCCGGCGGCACATCCTCACAACCCCCCGTCGTGCACTTCGCCCGGCACCTGCTCGATGTGGCTCACGCGCAGGCGTTCGACTACCGCTCCCGGGATGCGGTGGAGACGTTGCTGCGGGCGGAACGTCTGGCACCGGAGTGGATACGCCATCAGACCCTGGCGGGGGCGGTGGTGCGGGAACTGCTGCCCCGCCTGCGGCTGCCCCGGCTGCGGCCACTCGCTCGCCGGCTCGGGGTTGGCATGTGACACGGCGCGTGTCAGTCCCGTTGTGATCGTCCGTACGAAAGTGCCTCACAGCGGGGCACCAGGTACAGGCACGCTGCGTACATGAACAATGACAGGGCGGAGTGCACCGGCGGCGGGACGGGCGTCGCGCAGACGGTCTGGCTCGACGGCGATGGCGACCAGACCTCGCGAGGGGGCTGCACATCGTGGCCGCGCTCGCTACCCGGTGGGGCGTCAGCACTCACGATGGCGGGCGCACCGTGTGGGTGGTGGTCAACGGTGGGCGCCTTTTGCTATTTCCGCCATCAGCAATCGCAGGGTGAGCGAGTGCTTCTCCGGGGGGAGGGCATCGAGGGCTGCGCGGGCGTAGGCCAGACCCCCGGTGTGGTCGCCGGCTCGGGTGAGCATCAGCCCGCGGTGCATCCGTAGGTGGGTGTGGAATCGGGGGAGCGACGCGGGCAGGATCCGCGCAGCCTGGTCTTGGGCGTCGAGCGCTCCGCGCTCCTCACCGAGGCGGGCGAGCAGTAGCGAGGTGAAAACGTGCATGCGCCACTCGGGAACGGAGTAGTCCGAGGTCTCTTCGTGGGAGCCCGCGGCGTCGAAGACCCGACGACCTTCGTTCAGCAGTGCCAGCGCGCTCCGTCTGTCGCCGCGCATTGCCGCGACGTGCGCGCGTCCCATGACGGCGTTCAACCGGCCGAGCGATGGTGCGTCGGATATCGCGAGTGCGTGTTGTGCGAAGGCGTCGGCGAGGCCAAGTGAGACGCCCTCGTACCCGAGGGCGATCGCGGCGCGCCCTCTGACCCACACCCGCGCGTCCTCGCTCCCGGAGCGGTCGGCTGCCTTTGCGGCCATCAGGTACCAAGAAGAGGCCTTCGCGCCGTCCGAGCCGGGAAAGGTCTTGCCGTACAGGGTCATCAGCTTGGCGGCGACGCCCCAGAGCCCGGGCTGGTCCAGTTGCTGTTGCAGGACAACGAGGTCGGCCGCTAGACGCTGCTGGATTTCGGCGGCACCGAGCGACATGTAGTCGCGGCCGTAGACGTCTAAGCGCGCGAACCACAGGTCGACAGGGGGATCCGTGCCACGGAGGGCGGCGGAGAACCCGCCCATGATCAGGTCTGAGGCGACCAGCGGCACTACGGCCGTGGCGGCGAAGTCGGTGAGGAACTGCCGGCGGTCCACATCCGACCCTTCCAGGACTGCTTGGGGGACCTGGAGAACACTAGCCAGGTGCCGAAGCCAGAACGGACCCGGCACGATCCTCCCGCGTTCCCACTTCGAGACGTACTCACGTGTCATGTTGCATTTGGAAGCTTCAGTCAACTCGTCCGCTAGCCGGCCCTGCGACCAACCCAGGCAGGACCGTAGCTCCTTGACCAGCTCCCCGACGTTCATCGCTCCATGATGACCCTAGCGATGACCCTCGCACGCCCATTCCTGGGGCTCGATCCTTGACGTGATCACCCGTCGCGTAAGAGCGCTGCCGATGTCGCTAGGGGAGGACCATGCATTACCGCGGAGAAGAGCGGCGCTTCCTCACCGAGGTCGCCGCGGGGTGGGCCGATATGGACGGCGCGGCGGAGCGCGAGACGGTCGCCTATACCGCGTCGGTGGAGACCGGTGTTCACATCAACGATGGCGGCCGGTGCGCGGTGTGCGGATCGGCATTTCCCTGCGTCCGCACCGTCCAGGCCGGCCGCGCCCGGACCGCGCGGTGACCGCCGCGATCGTCCGTTGGTTTCCCGGCGAGGCGGCCGCGGTCGGTCTGGCACGGGAGTGGTTGTCTGGTCTACTGGCGCCGCTTCCGGTGCTCGGAGACGCCGTGATCGTGGTTTCCGAACTCGCGGCGAATGCGCTCACCCACACCGCCTCGGCGCGTGGGGGCTACACGGTCGCGGTGTGTCACACGGGTCCTCATCGGCTGCGGCTGCTGGTGTCCGACCTCGGTGCGCGCACGGCCCCGATGCTGGGCGCCCCGGATGCCGACTGCGAGTTCGGGCGGGGGCTGCACATCGTGGCCGCGCTCGCCACCCGGTGGGGCGTCAGCACTCACGATGGCGGGCGCACCGTGTGGGTGGAGCTGGCGTGGGAACCCGAATGAGCCCTCCTCGCGCAGCTCCCCTTTGAGTCAAGTCGTACCACCGTGTCGGACGCGAGTCCCCCATGCGCAGAGCTGGTAGCGGGCCCTGCGCCGACTCCGGTGCCGGGCCGGGCGAGAATCGGCAGCGTGTCTCTCGACGAGCTGGACGAGCGGATCATCCGCGTCCTCATGACAGACGGCCGGGCAAGCTACGCCGAGATCGGCGCTCAGGTGGGGCTGTCGGCGCCCGCGGTGAAGCGCCGGGTCGACCGGCTGCGGGCGGCCGGGGCGATCACCGGCTTCACGGTACGGGTCGACCCGGTCGCGCTGGGCTGGACGACCGAGGCCTACGTCGAGCTCTACTGCCGCGGCCGGACCTCTCCGCAGGACATCCATCGCGGGGTGGCGACCTACCCGGAGGTGGTCTCCGCCTCGACAGTATCCGGGGAGGCCGACGCGATCCTGCACGTGTTCGCCACCGACGTACGCCACTTCGAGCGGGTGCTCGAGCGGATCGGCAGCGAGCCGTTCGTCTCGCGGACCAAGAGCGTGCTGGTGCTCTCTCCGCTGCTGCGCCGCCCCCAGGGCGGGGCGACCGGCTGACGCGCCCGGCCCATGCGCAATGATTCGACGGATTGGGGTCTTGATACGCAACAGATCGCCTCTGGTTCTGCAATAGAGGCGTCTTGGCGTGCGTCATGGCGGGGCTTAGCCTCTGATCGTGACCGTGCAGACCGTGTCCGCGACGCCCCTGTCCGCGCAGCGCGTCGACGCGGCTGACGGCGCCGAGCGGCGTGCCACGCCCCGGCGCTACCTGATGTGCCCGCCGGCCCACTTCGAGGTCAGCTACGTCATCAACCCCTGGATGGACCCGGCGCGCCCGGCCGACCGGGCGGTCGCGTTGCGCCAGTGGGACTCCCTGCGGCGGGCCTACCTCGACCTGGGTCACCAGGTCGAAACGATCGAGCCGCTGCCCGGCCTGCCGGACATGGTGTTCGCGGCCAACGGGGGGCTCGTCGTGGGAGGCCGGGTCCTGGGGTCGCGGTTCCGCAACCCCGAGCGGGCGGGGGAGGGCCCGGCCTACCTCGACTGGTTCCGCAGGAACGGCTTCGCCGAGGTGCGCCCGCCCGAACGGGTGAACGAGGGCGAGGGCGACTTCCTCGCGGTCGGCGACATCCTGCTCGCCGGTGCGGGCTTCCGTACCGACCCCGAGGCGCACCGCGAGGCGCAGGAGTTCTTCGGCCGCCCCGTGCTGTCGCTGCAGCTCGTCGACCCGCGTTTCTACCACCTCGACACAGCGCTCGCGGTGCTCGACTCGGGGACCGTGGCCTACCACCCGGCGGCGTTCTCGCGCGGCAGCCAGGACGTGCTCAGGCAGCTGTTCCCGGCCGCGATCACGGTCGGCGAGCCCGACGCCGCGGTGCTCGGGCTCAACGCCGTCTCCGACGGCCGGCACGTGGTCCTCGCCGCGCAGGCGACCGGATTCGCGGCGGCCTTGCGCGATCATGGATATCTCCCGGTTCCCGTTGACCTGTCGGAGTTCCTCAAGGCAGGTGGCGGTGCGAAGTGCGCCACGCTGGAGATCCGTACATGAGCAGGACCGACGAGCTGATCGCGCTGGCCGACGCGAGTACCGCACGCAACTACCACCCGCTGCCCGTGGTCATCGCCGAGGCCGAAGGCGCGTGGGTGACCGACGTCGAGGGGCGGCGCTACCTGGACTGCCTCGCGAGCTATTCCGCGCTGACCTTCGGGCACCGCCACCCCCAGGTGCTCGCCGCGGCGCGGGAGCAGCTCGAACGGGTCACCCTGACCAGCCGGGCCTTCCAGCACGACCTGCTCGGCCCGTTCTGCCGCGAGCTCGCCGACCTCGCCGGCGCGGACCTGGCGCTGCCCATGAACAGCGGCGCCGAGGCTGTCGAGACCGCACTCAAGGTGGCGCGCAAGTGGGGGTACGACGTCAAGGGCGTGCCCGAGGACCGCGCGACCGTGGTGGTGATGGAGGGGAACTTCCACGGCCGGACGATCAGCATCGTCAGCTTCTCGACCGACGAGGATGCCCGGCGGGGCTTCGGGCCGTACACTCCGGGGTTCCACCTCGTCCCGTACGGTGATGCCGCCGCGGTCGCGCGGGCGATCGACGAGACCACGGTGGCCGTACTCGTCGAGCCGGTACAGGGCGAGGCGGGGGTCCTCGTCCCGCCCCGGGGGTACCTGCGTGAGCTGCGCGAGATCTGCAGCGAGCGGCGGGTGCTCCTGCTCGCCGACGAGATCCAGTCGGGTCTCGGGCGTACGGGGGCGACCTTCGCCTGCGACCACGAGGGCGTGCGGCCCGACGCCTACCTGCTCGGCAAGGCGCTGGGCGGTGGGGTGCTCCCCGTGTCGGCGGTGGTGTCGAGTCGCGAGGTGCTCGGTGTGCTGCACCCCGGCGAGCACGGCAGCACGTTCGGCGGCAACCCGCTGGCCTGCGCCGTCGGCCGCGCGGTGGTACGGATGCTGCGTACCGGCGAGTGGCAGGAGCGGGCCCGCAAGCTCGGCGAGCACCTGCATACCCGGCTGTGCGAGCTGGTGGGGCACGGGGTCGTCGACGTCCGCAGCCTCGGGCTGTGGTCGGGAGTCGACATCGACCCGGCGCTGATGAGCGGCCGGGCCGTCTGCGAGCGGCTCGCGGAGCGGGGCGTGCTGGTCAAGGACACTCACGGGTCGACGATCCGGCTGGCGCCCCCTCTGGTGGTCGAGCCCGGCGAGCTCGACGTGGCGGTCGACGTCCTGGCCGCCGTGCTGCGGGCGGCGGGCGCCCGTTGAAATGCCAAGATCAACGCAACACGTCGTTACGTCGCCTTCACCGTGAGTTCGCCCTAGTCACACGTGGTCCATCACCGGGCCGTGGCGGCGCGGCTCGCTCTGATCAGGTCCCGCCACGCCGGTCCGACCAGCGCCAGCAGCAGCACGGTCAGCAGCGCGAACGCCGCGTCGAACCCGGCCTGCTCGACCACCACGCCCGCGCCGACAGCACCGGCCCCGGTGCCCAGGTCGAAGGCCACGTTCCACTGCGCGCTGACGGCGCCGTACTGTGATCGCGGCACGCGGTCGAACATCAGCGCCAGGGTGGCGTTCGAGACGACGCCGAAGCCGATCCCGAACACCGCCATCCCGCCCACCAGCAGCAGCGCGTCCTCCGGGCGCAGCATTCCCAGCATCCCCGCGGCCGCCGCGACCACGCCGGGCACCACCAGCCGGCCCGGGCCGAAGCGGTCCCCGGCCACTCCGGCGAACCACCGGCTGAGTGTCGACCCGGCTCCACGGGCGAGCAGGCCGGCGGATGCCAGCGCTCCCGAAGCGGCTGGCACGGCGAGCGGGAGGAACGTCACCACCGCTCCCGACGCCATGGTCAGCCCGGCCAGCACGAGGAACGGGCGCAGCAGGGCGCCCCGGCGCAGGCCGGCGAGAACCCCGTTCCGCCTTTCGGACGGGTGGGGCCGGTACGCCCCTATGCCGGGTACGGCGGCAAGCGCGAGCAGCGGCGCCGCCGCGCCCAGGATGAACACCAGGGTGTAGCCGACGTTCTGGGCGAGCCACACCCCGAGCGGGAGCAAGGCCACCGAGGGCAGTCCCACGGCGACGCCGTAGATCCCGAGCCCCGCCCCTCGGCGCTGCGGTGGTACGAGCTCCGCCACGAGTGCGCTCCCGACCACGGTGACGACGCCGAAACCGACCCCGCGTGCGAGGGAGACCCCCACGACGGTGGGCAGCCCGGCCGAGGGGATCAGGAGCAACGCCGGCGCCCCGAGCAGCACCATCCCGCAGGCGAGCAGCACACGGTAGCCCACCCGGGCCGCCAGCCGCGGCACCTGCAGCTGCGCGGCGACCGTGGAGAGCATCAGGGCGGCGGTCGCCGCACCGGCGCCGGCCTCGCCCGCGCCGCCCGCGACCGCGTAGAGCGGCACGACCGAGAGCAGCAGGTGGAAACAGGCGAACGAGCCGAGCGTGGCGAGCAGCAGCAACGCCACAGGCCGTGTCGCGACCGCCGGCTCCCGCGTCTGCATCCCCCGACTCTACGGACGCATCGGGAGCAGGGCCCGCAGGGCGGCGCAGGCCCGGCGCAGCTCGGCGATGGGCAGGCCGCCGTACCCGATCACCAGCCCGTGCCGGTCGGCGGGCCCGGCATAGTACGAGGCGAGCTCCCGCACGCCGATGCCGTGGGACTCCGCATCGCGGGACAGCGTCGCGGCCACCGCCTCGGGGAGTGCCAGCACGACGTGCAGCCCGGCGGTGTCGCCGAGCAGCCGCAGCGGCGCGGGGAGGTCGCGGAAAGCCTCCACCACGACGGCCCGGCGGCGGGCGTACTCCCCGCGCATCCGGCGTACGTGGCGGTCCAGCTCGCCGCGCTCGACGAGGAGGCGCACGGCCTCCTGGGGCACCCCGGGCGGCAGGTCGCCGAGCTCCCCCCGGTACGCGACGACCCGCCGGGCCACGGCCTCGCCAGCGACCAGCCACCCGACCCCGAGGTCGGGGGTGAGGGTCTTGGAGGTCGTGCCGAGGTAGACGACGATCTCCGGGTCCAGCCCGTGCAGCGTCGGCAGCGGGGCCACGTCATAGCGGAACTCCCCGTCGTAGTCGTCCTCGGCGACCAGCGCGCCGCGCCGCCGCGCCCAGTCGAGCAGCGCCTGCCGGCGGCGGATCGGCAGCCGCCCGCCGAGCGGGTACTGGTGTGCGGGGGTCGTGTACACCATCCGCATGTCGTCCGGCAGGGCCCCGACGACCAGGCCGTCCTCGTCCACCGGGCATGCCACCACCTCGGCGCCGCGTCCGGCCAGCACCCCCCGCGCCCTGGTGTAGCCGGGGTCTTCCACGCCGACGCGGTCGCCCGGCGCGAGGAACGCCCCGGCGAGCAGGCTCAGCCCGTGGGTGGCGCCGCGGGTGACGACGATCTGGTGGGACCGGCACACCACCCCGCGGGCGCGGCGCAGGTAGTCGGCCAGCGTCTCGCGCAGGGCGGGGCTGCCCTGCTGGTCCGGCCAGAGACCGGGTAGGCCGGGGAGGGGCGCGGCAGCGGCCTGCCGCCAGGCGCGCCGCCACGCCACGCCGTCGACGCCGGCGGTCCAGGGCATGCCGGGGAGCAGGTCGTGCACCATCGGCGTGCCCGCGGCGGTCACCGGCTGCATCGGCACCGGGGCCGCGGGCCGCCCCGCCAGATCGGAGGGCTGCCCCGCTGCGGGCGGTGGCGCCACGTCGGCGACGTAGGTCCCGGAGCCGTGCCGCCCGTCCAGCCAGCCCTCCGCATAGAGCTGCAGGTACGCTTCGGTGACCACGGTACGGCTGACGCCGAGCGCGGCGGCCAGCGCCCGGCTCGAGGGGAGGCGCTCGCCCGCCGCCAGGCGCCCGGCGCGGACCGCCGCCCTGACCTGCCCGGCGATCTGGCCGCTCAGCGGCTGTGATCGCGACCGGTCGACGACCAGCGGGAGGTCGATCCGCAGGAACGCCAGGTGGTCACTCATTTTACCTCGGAAGTGGCTCTGTTACGTGGTCCACTCAGCGCTTAGCGTACGGTGCCGTGTCCACATCGCTGTCATCGACGCCCCGCACCCGGCTGGGCCGCCTGCCAGAGCGCGGCCGGACGGACCGCCGGGACCTCTACGACGTGCTCGACGACGGGCTGGTCTGCCACCTGGGCGTCGTCGTCGGCGGCCATCCGGTGGTCGTCCCGACCATCTACGGCCGGGTGGGCGACACCCTCTACCTGCACGGTTCGTCCGGCAGCCGGAGCCTGCGCACGGCCCAGTCGGGGGCAGAGGTGTGCGTCACCGTCACCCACCTCGACGGACTCGTACTGGCCCGGTCGATCTTCCACCACAGCATGAACTACCGCAGCGCGCTGATCTACGGCACCGCGCGGCTGGTCGGCGACCCCTCCGAGAAGCTCGACGGCCTCCGGACCGTGAGCGAGCAGGTCGCGCCCGGACGGTGGCAGGCCGTTCGCCCGCCGTCGGGCAAGGAGCTGGCCGCGACCATACTGCTCGCACTGTCTCTCGACGAGGCGTCGGTCAAGGTCAGGAGCGGCCCGCCGGGCGACGACGACGCCGACCTGGACCGCGACGTGTGGGCGGGGGTGGTCCCGGCCCGGCAGGTGTGGGGCGAGCCCGTACCCGACCCCGCCCTGCCGCCTGGGACCGCCCTGCCCGAGCACGTGCGGCGGCTCGCGGCCGGTTCGTAGCCGCCCGGCCGGCCGAGCTGATCTCAGTACGCCAGCCGGTGCAGCGCGCGGGCCAGCACCGTGGCGCCGCGGGCGCAGTCCTCCGGATGGGTGTACTCCTCCGGGCAGTGCGAGCGGCCCTCGACGCTGGGCACGAACAGCATGGCCGTGGGCAGATGCCGCGACATCACCTGGCTGTCGTGGCCCGCGCCGCTGGGCATCTCCTGGTAGGTGTACCCGCTCTCGGCGGCGGTGTCGGCCAGCAGCCGCCGGAGGCCGGGGTCCATCCGCGCGGCGGGTTCGTCCCAGGCCGTGTCGATGACCAGGCCCAGGCCACGCTCGGCGGCGATGCGGCGGCAGGCGTCCTCGACCTCGGCCAGCAGTCCCTGGCGGGTGCCGTCGTCGGGATGGCGGAGGTCGAGGGTGAACTCGACCTCGCCGGGCACGATGTTGCCGCCTCCCGGGCGGACGTCGAAGCGGCCCGTCGTGGCGACGGCCGGGCGGCCCACCCGCTCGGCCGCCTCGCGGATCGCCGTGGCCATCAGGGCGGCGCCCTGCAGCGCGTCGCGGCGCAGGTCCATCGGCGTGGTGCCCGCGTGGTCCTGGCGGCCGGTCACGGTGAAGATCTGCCAGGACAGCCCGACGATCGCGGTGACGACGCCGAGCTGGAGCCCCTCGTCGGCGAGGATGCGGCCCTGCTCGATGTGCATCTCCACGAAGGACTCGATGTCCGCGCGCGCGGCCTCGGCGCAGCGGCCGGGGTCGAGCCCGACGGTGCGCATCGCCTCGGCCAGGGTTGTCCCGCTCCCGTCGGTGAGCCGGTCCGGCTCTTCCGGAGAGAGCAGGCCGAGCAGCGCGCGTGAGCCGAAGTAGTTGGCGTGGAAGCGGCTGTTCTCCTCCTCGCAGAACGCGACCACCTCCAGGGATCGCCTGGGCCGCCCGCAGGCGTCCTGGAGCGCCCGCAGCGCGGCCAGTCCGGCGTGGATGCCGAGGGCGCCGTCGTACCTTCCCCCGTTCACGACGCTGTCGAGGTGCGACCCGGTGAGGACCGTTCCCGACGGCTCGCTGCCGGCCAGCCGCCCGAAGACGTTGCCGACGGCGTCCGTACGCACCTCGAGGCCCGCCTCGGCGAACCATCCGGCGACGGTGTCGCGGGCCGCGACCCAGGCGGGGTCGTACTGCGTGCGGGTCACGCCGCCGTTCGCCGTGGCGCCGATGCTCCCGAGGGTCTCGACGTAGGCCTGCATGGTCACGGGGTCGACGGCGAGGGAGTCCGGGTAGCTCACTGGCGGCGCGGCGTGGCAGCCGCGGCCTCGATGCCGGGGAGGAAACGCCGCTCCCTCCCCTCGGTGCGCGCTGCGGTGTGGGTGGTGGACGGCAGGACAGCCGCGAGAGCCAAGCGGTGTTCCGGCGCCGACCCTGCGGGCACGTGGCGCACGCCGACATCAACGCTGCACGCAACATCGCCGCCGGCCGGGCGGCGACAGCGCGGGGAGCCCCGCCGTTGGGCAGGGCCATGAACCGCGAACCTCAACCCGTGGCCTCCGTCGGGTAGTTGGAATCCCCCGCGTTCAGGGGGAGGAGGACGCCAAAGGGCTACCGTAGTAACCGGTCGCGCTGTGTGAACAGCCCGGTTAGGGTCTGGTCATGAAGCCAGCCGACCTTCCGCTGCTGCAGACTCTCGGCTCGCCCACGCTCTCCCCCGACGGCCACCACGCGGTGGTCGCCGAGAGCCGCCCCGACCTCGACGAGGACGCCTACCGGGGGGTGCTGTGGCGGGTCCCGACCGACGGGAGCGAGCCACCACGCCGCCTCACCCACGGCTGGCACGACAGCGCGCCGCAGTACTCTCCCGACGGCCGCTGGCTCGCGTTCCTGCGGGCCGAGCAGGGCGGCAAGCCCCAGCTGCACGTGATGCCGACCGACGGGGGCGAGCCCCGCAGGGTCGCCGAGCACGCACTCGGCGCGGGCGCGCCGGTCTGGAGCCCCGACTCGACGCGGGTCGCGTACGTCGCGAGGGTCCCCGAGGACGGCCGCTACGGCACTCGCGACGGCGTGACCCCGGACCGGGAGCCCCCGCGGCGGATCACCACGCTGCAGTACCGGCTGGACGACCTCGGCTTCACCATCGACCGGCGCACACACGTGTTCGTCCTCGACCCGTTCGGGGGCGAGGCGCAGCCGGTCCAGATCACCAGCGGCGACTACGACCACGGCGACGCGGCCTGGAGCCCTGACGGCTCGCTGGTCGCGTTCTGCGCGGCCCGTCACGAGGACCGCGACCGCGACCTGGTGCGCGACGTGTGGGTGTGCGCTCCGGACGGGTCCGGGCTCCGCCAGCTGACCCGTGGCGGTCTGGAGGCCTCGCGGCCCCGGTTCTCGCACGACGGCGCCCTGCTGCTCTTCGTGGCCGCCGCCCTCGGGCCGAGCGGGCGGGCGTTCTTCGCGAGCCAGGAGGGGGTGTGGTCGGTGCCGGCCGACGGGTCGGCCGAGC
>JBOHCZ010000107.1:0-3765 GCA_050699195.1 Streptomycetales bacterium | reverse complement strand
CCGGGGGCCGGACGCCGCGCCGCCGCGGCCCGGCCCGCCCGCCACTGCGCATCGAGATCGAGCGTCCGGCGGGCCAGGTCCCGCAGCGGCTCCTCCGTGGCCTCCGCGAGACGGCCGAGCAGGTAGGGGGGAACGAATGCGATCATGCGCACACCGTCTCACTCTGCGGGAGCCGGATGCCAGGGGTGCCGGGGCGTTGGTATCGTCGCACCCGATGCGGTACGGGCTGCTCCTTAGCTGCCGCGGCGAGGGCCTCTAGGAGGCCGACTCCCTCGCCGCGGAGCTGCGACGTCCCCGTCGGCCGAGAGGCCAGCACCAGCGGAGAGGGAACCCCCGCCGTGCATCTGCAGAACACTTCCCCGCCGTCCCCGCCTTCCCAGCGGCCGAGCGCCATGCCCGTGCACCGCTACACCCCGTTCACCCCCATCGACCTGCCCGACCGCACCTGGCCGGCCGCGACGATCACCAAGGCGCCGCGCTGGTGCGCGGTGGACCTGCGGGACGGCAACCAGGCACTCATAGACCCGATGTCGCCGGCCCGCAAGAAGACGATGTTCCAGCTGCTGGTGCAGATGGGCTACAAGGAGATCGAGGTCGGGTTCCCGAGCGCGAGCCAGACGGACTACGACTTCGTGCGGATGCTCATCGAGGAGGACCTGATCCCCGATGACGTGATGATCCAGGTGCTGACGCAGGCCCGCGGACCCCTCATCGAGCGCACCTACGAGTCGCTGCGCGGCGCGCGGCAGGCGATCGTCCACCTGTACAACTCCACCTCGACCCTGCAGCGGCGGGTCGTGTTCGGCCTGGACATGGACGGCATCGCCGACATCGCCGTACAGGGCGCGCGGCTGTGCAGGAAGCTCGAGGAGACGATCCCGGAGACGGCCGTCCACTACGAGTACTCCCCGGAGTCCTACACCGGCACCGAGCTCGAGTTCGCGGCCCGCGTCTGCAACGAGGTGCTCGAGGCGTTCGAGCCCAGCGCCAGCAGGCCGGTCATCATCAACCTGCCGGCCACCGTGGAGATGGCGACCCCGAACGTGTACGCCGACTCGATCGAGTGGATGCACCGCAACCTCGACCACCGCGAGCACGTCGTGCTCTCGCTGCACCCGCACAACGACCGCGGCACCGCGGTCGCCGCGGCCGAGCTGGGCGTCATGGCCGGCGCCGACCGTGTGGAGGGCTGCCTGTTCGGCAACGGCGAGCGCACCGGCAACGTCTGCCTGGTCACCCTCGGGATGAACGTGTTCTCGCAGGGCGTCGACCCGCAGATCGACTTCTCCGACATTGACGAGATCCGGCGCTCCGTGGAGTACTGCAACCAGCTGCCCGTGCACCCGCGGCACCCCTACGCGGGCGACCTCGTCTACACCGCGTTCTCCGGGTCGCACCAGGACGCCATCAACAAGGGCTTCCAGGCGCTGCGGCGCGACGCCGCCGCGGAGGGCAGGGACGTCGACGAGATGCCCTGGGGGGTCCCCTACCTCCCGATCGACCCGCGCGACGTCGGCCGCAGCTACGAGGCCGTGATCCGGGTGAACAGCCAGTCGGGCAAGGGCGGCGTCTCCTACCTGATGCAGACCGAGCACCAGCTCGACCTGCCCCGGCGCCTGCAGATCGAGTTCTCCCAGATCATCCAGGCCCGCACCGACGTCGAGGGCGGCGAGGTCACGGCCGAGGAGATGTGGGCCATCTTCGAGTCCGAGTACCTCTCCGGCCAGGCCTCGGACGACGCGCCTCTCGCGCTGCTGGCGCACCACACGTCCGCGGCCGTCGACGAGAAGGACGCGCTCACGGTCGAGGTGCGGGTCGACGGGGTCGGGCAGGTGCTGCAGGGCACCGGCAACGGTCCCATCGCGGCGTTCGTCGAGGCGCTCTCGCGGGTCGGGCACGACGTGCGCGTCCTCGACTACCACGAGCACGCCCTCAGCGCCGGTGACGACGCGAAGGCCGCCGCCTACCTCGAGTGCCTCGTCGGCGGCCGGGTGCTGTGGGGTGTCGGCATCGACGCGAACATCGTGACCGCTTCGCTGAAGGCCGTGCTGAGCGCGGCGAACCGGGTCGCCGCCGGGTGAGCGCTGCTCCATCCGGCTGGTGACGGGTGGCAGATGCTGCGGCGAACCGGTGTCATCGGGCGTGCCCACGTGACGCGCCTTCCTGGCGTCCGGCAATATCACCCAGAATATCGCCGCAACATCACCCGCAGCGGTGACGAGCGGCCCGCCGGAAGGGAGCGACGTGGGGACTGGCCGCGCGATCCGGGTCCGCCGCCGGGTTCCCGAGGCGGGGCGGTTCCCCTGCCCGCGCTGCGGCGGCGACCGCGAGTACCGGCTGCACACCAGGCGCTGGGCCGGCCTCGTCCCGGTCGGCGAGACCGGCCCGGCCGTGGTGTGCCTCGGCTGCGGGTCGCGGTTCGCGGACGCGGCGCTCGGCCGCCCCACGGTCGCCGACCTGTCCCGCATGCTGCGGGCGGCGACCTTCGCACTCGTGCTCGCCGTGCTCCGGCAGGGCGGCTGGGCACAGCAGGCCGCCCGCTGGCGGGCGGTCGAGGCGCTGCGCGCGGCGGGACTCGGCGACTACGACGACGAGGAGCTCTGCGTGGATCTCGCCGTGTTCCCCACGGGACGCGCCGTGGTCGTCGGGCTGCTCGAGCAGCTCACCGAGCACCTCGCCCCGGAAGGGCGGGAGACGTTGCTCGGGCGGGCCGCAGGCGTGGCGCTCGCCGACGGCGCCCTCAGCGGGCGGGAGCGCATGGTGCTGTGCACGGCCGGGCAGGCGCTCGGCATGACGCCGGTCCATGTCGAAGGCGTGCTCGTGGTCGCCGAGCGCTGCGCCGGGTCCAGGCCTGACTGACCCGCTCCGGCGCCGGGTCCCGACAGCGTTTCCCGGGCCGCCGTTTCCGTTCCGGGTGCCTGCGTCAGCGACAATGAGCGGGTGAGTCTCTACCGTGACCAGGGCGTCGTCCTTCGTACCCAGCAGCTGGGGGAGGCCGACCGCATCGTCACCCTCCTCATGCGCGACCACGGTCGGGTACGCGCGGTCGCCAAGGGCGTGCGTCGCACGAAATCCAGGTTCGGCGGCCGCCTCGAGCCGTTCAGCCACGTCGACGTCCAGCTCTACACCGGCCGTTCGCTCGACGTCGTCACGCAGGCGGAGTCGGTCGTGGCGTACGGCACGTCGCTGGTCGCCGACTACGCCCGCTACACCGCGGGCGAGGCGATGCTGGAGACGGCCGAGCGGCTCACCGACCAGGAGAAGGAGCCGGCGCTCCAGCAGTACCTGCTGCTCCTCGGCGGGCTGCGCGCGCTCACCGGCGGCGCCCGGGACCCGGGGCTCGTCCTCGACGCCTACCTGCTGCGCTCGGTCGCCGTGGCCGGTTACGCGCCCTCGTTCTCGGACTGCGCCGGCTGCGGGCGCGCCGGGCCGCACCGGTTCCTTGCGGTGGCGGCCGGTGGCGCCGTGTGCGGGGACTGCCGGCCACGCGGGGCCGTGGTTCCGGCTCCCGGGACGCTCGCCCTGCTCGGGGCCCTGCTTGCGGGAGACTGGCAGACCGCCGAGGCGAGCGAGCCGCGGCACTACCGTGAGGTGAGCGGGATCGTCGCCGCCTACCTGCAGTGGCACGTCGACCAGCAGCTGCGGTCGCTGCGCCTCGTGGAGCGGACATGAGGGCGCGCGGCCCGCACCTGGCCGGCCACCGGGGCCGCGCCGGCCGGAGAGTGCCCCGGGCCGTTCAGCCGCCCACCCCGCACCCGAGCGGCG
>JBOHCZ010000106.1:0-9067 GCA_050699195.1 Streptomycetales bacterium | reverse complement strand
AAACACTCCGGGCCGACGCTATCCGACGCAACTCCGCCTCTTCACCATCACGCAATACCAGCGGCGCAGCAGTTCGCATACCCCAGTATCTCAGACAGAAAGTTACTTTTCGAGCGCGACACTAGCCCTGCATAGCAAGCAGGGCTGATCCTGTTCGGCCGGAGCAGAGCAACCGGCGGACAAGGACGGTCTGGCCATCCGCCGCCCCGCTTGGCGTCGGCCCGGCCACGCGGGCGTGGTCTCGGAGTGACAACCGGGCGGGCCGAGCGGAACCGCGCTCAAGCCGGCCGAAAAGGACCCTCCGCGGACGGAGAAGCACCGCTGCAGCGGCGCTTCGCGTCCCGCTGTCCGAGTTTCTGGCCGAGGCACCAAGTCTCAGACGGTATGCACCTCCGTCTTGGCCCGGGCTGGGGACATGGAGTCGGCGGCGTTGCTGTATCCGAGGCTAGCGCAAATGGGCCTCAGCGGAAGCGGTATCTCGTCGTCGGCCGGCATCGGACGGTCAGTATGTATGTGCCCGGACCGCAGCTTCCGGCCGAAGTCCCCACTCCCGGTCAGCACACCATGGTCAGCCGCACCATAGTCGAGCATGGCCGGCTCCCACTCGAGTCCAAGAAACTCGCAGATCGCCGCATAGTTTCGGGCTGGGTTAGCGACTAGATCCTCGTAGCGCACGGTCAGACCAGACAACTCCTCACGCGCCGCTTGGAGCTGGTACAGGGCCCGCAGGTAGGCGTCGAGGAGCTCGAGGCGCGAACCCCGATCGGCGTCAGCTCCCGAAACGGCCTGACCGGAAGCGTAGATGTTCGCTGGGTGTCGGAGCAGGAAAATGTAGCGTGCCTCCGCCCAACACTGCATCAGGCGACGCCATTGGAACAGCACTCCGGGCGCCCGGTGTACCAGAACTGCTTTGCCGCTGCGGTTCAGCTCTCGTTCTAGCACCCGATCCCACAGCATGTACTCCAGTTCCTCGACGTCCAGCCCCACAGCGCCGAATTCAACTTCTGTACGAAAGCGGGGGAAGGTGACGCTAAACCCCGTCAGCGTGAGCTCAACGGGAGCATGGATCTGCGAGTGCGTGTCCAGGATCCAACGCGTTAACGTCCCGCCAGAGCGTGGGGCGCTGAGAAGGAAGACCGGTGACCTGACAAGCCTGGGGGTTCGCACCACCTTGAACATGAATCAGTCCTCCTAGACGAGCTGCGGCGCGTCGAACACAGCGGTTCCGGGGCAACCGAATTCACCGGAGGCGTCGATTCGATAACCCACGAGGATTGCATAAGCCTCATCATCTCTATTCGAGAGATCAGCTCAGCTCGAGCCCTTTCGCCGCTAACCGCTACTGTCGGGCTTCCGCAGGACGGCGCAGTGCTGCTGCTCCGGCGAGATCGGGTCGAGAATCCGAGCGTCCGGGTATAGCTCCTGCATGTAATCGGTTGTGCTGAACGTGAGGTAGGGCTTTGACTCATCGCCGCCGATCCCGTCTTCATTCGGGTTGAGGTAGAGGTCCTCGTTGTTGACGAATGTGACCCAGGTCAGCCTTGGCTCGGTGGCGGCGCGGGTAAGCAGTCCCTGAACGTCGACTGCGGGGTTGACGTCGATCCGGCGACGCAGGCCCCACTCCAGATTCGTCGCGCCCGTGCCCGCCATCGGGTGTGGCTCCCAGTCCGCCGGAACAGTCCAGTTCGGATCCAGAAATGTGAAGGCTAACATTCCGCCTGGAACGAGTAAATCGTACATTTGCCCGACCAGCTCGATCATTTCCGCCTTGCTGGTGTGGGTGAAGACCGAGAAGGCTAACGCGATATCGAATCGTACACCGGGGTCCGGAATCGGTAGCCCCATGACCCCGGTCGGATTGAACTCGATGCTGTACCGGTCGTAGAAGACCAGGTGCGCCTCTGGGTGCAGCTTCTGGCCCAGCGCGATTGCTTCCCGAGAAAGGTCGATCGACCAGTACCTGGACGGCTCGATCTTGTTTTCGCGGCCCCGTAGAATGTTGCCGGCGTTGCCCCCGAAGTCCAGCACATGCTTTCCCCGCCATTCGGGGTGGCCGAGCTGTCGGTCGAAATAGGTGAACTGGTGCGTACGCCGCGAGATGAAAGGTGTGGACATTGCGACTCCTCCCTGCCCCACTGCGGTAGTTGGCATGTGGCTCGGCCTTCCGGGTCGGATGGGCTGAGTAACTCTGGCACAGGGTAGATAGTTGCGCAATAAACCGGCGGGACGGAGTCCCAGACTAGGTGGCGCCCAAGCTACCCGTTGATCCATCTTCGCGACCTCAGGACTCCGTCGCCGCCATAGGTCTGCCACATGGCCAAATTCCCTTAAGGGCACGATCTGGGCTGAGTGACGGTTCGGATCGGTTCAGGTGCTGTTCAGATGCAGGAGGGCGAGGTGGTTTGCTTGCGCATCTGACGCCCTCGTGTCACACTCCAAGACGGTCAACACGAGGGTTTGTGACTGACGTTTCCAAATCACAGGATCGTGGCCGACGCTGAGCGAGTGCACCCTGCCGAGCGCACCCGCCGTACGGCCGGGAGTGCGACGAAACAGCAAAGGCAGGGGCCGACATGAGCGGTATACGATTCCACTGGCGGCTCTTTCACGGTGGCGATCTGTCTGAGGACACCCGGGGAGGCGGCTGGGAGCTGGCGCCAACCGGTCTTCCGGACCTCGAAAGGCAGGTGGAGTTCTGCCGGGCGGCCGAGCTGAGCGGGATTGATTCGTTACTCACCGACTTCGGGTTTGCCAAGCCAGATTCGATTCTGCTCTCGGCAGCCCTTGGGCAACGCACAGAGCGCACCAAGTTCATTATCGCCTACCGCTCCGGGTTGATCTGCCCAACGTCGTTCGTGCAGCAGCTCAACACGTTATCCACGCTCATCAACGGCCGCTTCTCCTTGAACATCGTGGCGGGCCACAGTCCGGCAGAGCAGCGCGGCTATGGTGACTACCTGCCGCGGGAGGAGCGGTATGCGCGTACCGAGGAGTTCCTTGCGGTGTGCCACGCATTTTGGCGGGGTGACGACCCAGTCACCTTTGACGGCCGCTACTACAAGGTGGAGGGCGCCCGACTGAACACGCCGTTCGTGTCACCGAGCGAGACGTTTCCCGAACTCTTCATCGCCGGCGGGTCGCAGGAGGCGCACGACCTAGCGATCTCGCAGGGTTCCTGCTGGATGGTGCTCGCGGAACCGCCCGACCAGCTGGCGCCTCGCGCGTCAGGCGTACTGCGGCATGGCCGCACGGTGGGTATCCGGTGCGCGGTCATCGTCCGACCCACCCGTGAGGAGGCGATCGAGGCCGCATACGACCGGGTCGCCGGCCGCGACACCGACCGGGAACGGGAGCAGACGTTCGTTCGCGGCAGCGACTCGGTCTCGATCAACAACCTGTACCGCCTGGCGAAGACGGAATGGCTGACGCCGTATTTGTGGGCCGGCGCGGTGCGGACTCACGGTCCCGCGGCGGTAGCTCTCGTTGGCTCGCCCGACGATATCGCGGCGGCCCTGCTCGATTACAAGCGAGCCGGGGTCACCCAGTTCATCTTGTCGAGCTGGCCGAAGCTCGAGCAGATGGTCTATTTCGGAGAGGAAGTCATTCCTCGCGTCCGCGAGCGTGAGGCGTCGGTCCCGCTTCCGATCCCGGCCGGATCAGGCTGACAGGCGGCTCACTGTAAGGGACGCCGTTCGCTCGACCGTTCGGCACCGGGTTGCGAGCTGGCGGATCCGGGTGGCACTGAGGAGGAGGCCTGACGGCATGAGTACGTTTGTGTCCCTGCGCTTCGACCAGTTCGCATATTTCGACACCGTGCTGGACCACCCCGACTGGAGTGGGAAGCGAGTCCTTGACTACGGCGGAAACGTCGGCAACATGCTGGTAGATCCCGACTGCGCGATCGAGCCGGCCAACTACTGGTCGCTGGACGTCTCATGGGACGCCATCGCCGAGGGTCGGCGCAGGCATCCGGATGCGCACTTCGTCTTCTACGATCGCCACAGCTGCCAGTACAACCCGTCCGGGGCACCCGGGCTGCCCGTCCCGGACATGGCCACCACGTTCGACGTCATCGTGTCCCTGTCGGTCATCACCCACATGAGTCAGACGCAGGCGCTCGAGGTCGTGAGGGACCTGCGTGGCCACCTTGCCCCCGGCGGGGTCATGGCGATGACCTTCATGGACCCGAACTGGGTGCCCCCCGCCGGGTGGGTTCGGCCCAACTACGGCCCCGGGCTGTCCAACCTGCGCTGGCGCCTCGATAAGGCCCGGGCGAACGACCCGACCGTGGACGTCGAGGCCGTGGCCCGGCGTGTGGAAGCCGACAGTGACCGAATCTCGTGGGTGGTCCTGCTGAACGACGCCGAGCTGATCCTCGACCACGACGACGCCACCCGCGCCGAGAACCAGCCCCACGAGTCCTACATGGGCTTCTGTACGCCCGCGCACATGCGGACGCTGCTATCTCACGCCCTGATACGGCCGCCGGACCCGCCGGAGCGCTACCACTGCGCGATCATCAACGGCTGACGGCGGCTCGCGCATTTCACGATACTCAAGACCGCTGCGCCCTTATGCAGCGTGTCCTCGGTCGAGGCGGACCTGAAGCGGACCACGGGCAGATGCGCGTTGTACCGGGCACCGAGCGGGCCATGTCTTCTGCAATGGATCAAGACCCCTGACCAGCTCGCCACGGGTGGGTAGACGTCGTCAACGGCTGCGTAGTGGGCAACCCCTAGGGGAGATTGATCGTTGGCGCATTGACGTTGTACATGGTAGTAATCCGCATTAGAAGGGCTACTCTGGCCGTCATCGGAAATAGCTCACACACCTGGCTCCAACGATCGGCGAGGTATTTGAGGATGTAGGCAGGGAACACGAAAAAATGAGAGTGGCAACGGAAAAGGAGATCGACAGGGAGCGTCTCTTGTTGCACCTATCAACGTTGACCGTTCAGTTCGAGTACTTCAATGTTCAGCTTGGTCGCCCGCAGTGGCCGGGCAAGAAGGTGCTGGACTTCGGGGGGAACATCGGAGGCTTTTTAGCATGGGCGAGCCCGCACGTTCGCCCCGAGGACTACTGGTGTCTCGATGTCCACCGCCCTGCGATCGACGAGGGACGGCACCGCTTTCCCAGCGCGCATTGGCACCACTACGATCGGTTCAACCCGCAGTTCAACCCGGAAGGGGCACCGGGCCTCCCGGTGCCCGACCTCCACGTATTGTTCGACTACATCATCGCCTATTCCGTCTTCACCCACACCACCACGGTTGAAACCGACGAGCTGGTCGACCAGCTCATGGCGGCCCTGGTCCCCGGGGGAGCGCTGGCTTTCACCTTCCTCGATCCACATTGGGCAGAGACCCCGGGCGACGAGTCCAACCTGCAAAGACGACTCACGCAACGGGCGAAGAGTAACACCCCGGTCGACATCACCGCGCTCGTGGAATTGGCCAGAAAAGCCGACTGGGCTGCTGTCGTCGACGGGGACCTGCTCTTCCTCGATCCGCGGAGGGACCTCACGGAATTCCCTCGTGACACCATTTTCGACGTCCTGTGCACGCCGAAGTACATGCAGTCGATATACCCCGAAGCTGAGATCCTGGAGCCCGTACCGCCATCGCGCATGCACTGCTGCGTCCTGACCCGAACCTGATCACCCGCACCTGGTCACCGCACTATGGAGCCTCTCCGAGGAGGGCCAGACCGATGCCACCCGAGAACAGGCCACTGCGCTTTACATGGAGCATGTCGTCCGGTCGCAGCGCGGGCGCCCACGACCCGGCCTCCACGGGTGGGGTAACTAACGGCTTTGACGACGACCTGCAGTTCCGTTCCCAGATGAAGTTCTGTCGCCGGGCCGAGGAGGCCGGAGCCGAGACGGTGCTCGTGCCGATGGGCCCGGGGCACGCAGACCCGCTCACCCTCACCGGCGCCCTCGCCATGGTGACCTCGACCCTGAAGTTTATGATCACGGCACGTCCCGGCGTCGTTTCGCCGACGTACTTCGTGCAGCAGATCAACACGCTGTCCGTGCTGACCGGTGGACGCGTCACGGCCAACGTGGTCCTGGACTACGTGCCGCACGAACAACGCGCCTTCGGCGATCACGTGCCGCAGGATGTGTGGTACCGGCGGGTGGAGGAGTACTGCGATATCTGCGAGGCGCTCTGGCGCACCCAAGATCCGGTAGACCACCATGGGGAGCATTTCCGTGTCGAAGGCGCGCAGCTCACCACCCCCTTCGTCTCCTCCGACCAGGCTGGCCCGGAGATCTACGTGACCAGCAACTCGCCCCCCGGAGACCGCCTCGTAGAGCGCTACGCCGACTGCCACGTCCGGTTCGCCGACTCGCCAGAACGGCTCGAACCGGCGATCGCCTCCACCCTGGAGCGGGGCGTTGAGGTCGGCCTCATGCTGCCCCTCATCCTCCGGCCGATCCGTGACGAGGCACTGCACGCCGCCGAAGGGCACGTCGACCATATGGCCACCGCGCTCGTGGGGTCCCCGCAGGACGTCGCCGAGGGGTTGTTGGCCTACGCACGGATGGGGGTCAGCCAGTTCATCGTGCAGGGAGGCCACGATGTCGACTCCATGATCGACTCGGTCATCCTGTTCGGTCGCGAGGTGCTGCCCGTGATCCGTGCGCAGGAGGGCGACTGGACGGCGGGGACAGGCAGAGCGTCCGGGCGAACACCCCGTGCGGTCGTGAGCGAGCCCACAGGGCAGGGGAGGTAACGATGGATGTCCCGCGGATGCGCTTCCACTGGACCCTGTCGTCCGTCGGCGACCGGATGCGGGGTGCGAAGGCTCAGACCGCGCTGAGTGGGGCGCCCGATCCGGAAACGCACGTGGCATTCTGCCGGGAGGCCGAACGGTGCGGTATCGACGCGATGCTCATGGCTTTCCGATTCCACCGCCCCGACCCGTTCGTCTGGTCCGCGGCTCTGGGTATGCGGACGGAGTCGCTCAGGTTTCTGGTAGCGATCCGGTCTGGAATGTCCTCGCCCACGTACTTCGTCCAGCAGGTCAACACCCTGTCGGAGGTGACCGACGGCCGGGTATGTATCAACATCGTGACCGGCCGGGCGCCGGTCGAGTTGCAGTACTACGGCGACTTTCTGGATCACGACGCACGGTACGAGCGCACCAACGAGTTCTGGGAGGTCTGCCACGCTCTGTGGCGGAACGAAGGTCCGGTGGACTTCGCGGGAAAGCATTACCAGATCGAGGGCGCGCAGCTGAGCCGGCCCTTCGCAGGAGGCGACCGTACTCGACCCGAGGTCTTCCTGGGCGGTGGCTCCGAGCAGGCGGCCGAGCTGGCGATCCGACACGCTGACTGCTTGCTCACCCTCCCGGATGCGACCGATCGGCTGGCGTCTCGCATCCGGCCGGTGGTCGATTCCGGGACCGAGGTGGGGCTCATGGTCACGATGATCGCGAAGCGGACCCGGGAAGAGGCCGTCGGAGCGGCGGAGGCGCTGGTCGAGCCGGCCGGGCGATCCGCCCGTGAGGTACACACCGAGGCCCGCAGCAAGACGGACTCGATCGGCTTCGGATCGGTGTATGCCAGTGCCCAAGACGAAGCGCAGTGGCTGAGCCCCACGTTGTGGACCGGGGCGGTCCCGTACTTCGGTCCCCCCGCCATCGCGCTGGTCGGCTCTGCGGAGGACCTCGTCGACGCGATCTTCGCTTACCGCGAGATCGGCATCAGCCAGTACCTGTTCACCGGCCATCCCGACCACGAGCAGATGGTGTTCTTCGGCGACGAGATCCTGCCGCGGGTTCGGGAACGAGAAGACGCCCTCAACCGCCAAGATCCATGAGAGGGATTTCTAGAGGAGATGTGGCCGTTGGCGTCATCAAATCTCTCACCGGTATTAGCTCCGCCGACCATCCTTGCGCCCAGCACGATCGTCCCGAAGTTGTTGTCTTGTGCGAGGAAGTCCAGCTCACTACTCTTATTGAGCCGTAGGAATTACAAGCGTGACCAATGTCTTCCAGAGGAGTGCGGATGGCGGGACCTGTTTATCTCCGGGCCGAAGAACGGCTCGACGGGCCGCGCGTGGAATCCGCTCTCGACCTGACCCCATTGTTTGGTACGTGGTACAACTCCGACTACGGAGAGTCGGGCGGCATCCATCGGATAGAGCTGTCCGAGCGCGACGGTACGCTCCGCGTACAGGTTTTCGCGGCCGGCGCGACGCATCCACATGATTGGGGCGAGGCGACAGCGTTCGCCTATGCCGAGTCGGTGTCCGACCGCTCCGCATGGGCCTTCAACGTGAAGTACGATCTGGGCTTTGTCGAAGTCCTGTTGTCGGCGTACACCAAGATGTTCGCGCGTACCGGCGTACTGGCCGTGACCAGCTACAACACCTTCCACGATGACAGCGGGCGGGCCAACTACTGGACCCGCGAGTTCTACCACCGGTAGGGGTGCGATGACAGCATCGGAACACGCGGGTGCCAGAGTCAGCCGGCTGCGCGAGCAGTTTGACGGCCCGGCGGTGCCCGCCATCGATGTCCGCCCACTGCTCGGCAGCTGGGTGAACTACGACCGGGACACTTCCGGCATCTGCCGGGTCGATCTGATCGAGCGGGATGGATCGGTCTTTATCACCATATTCGGGGCAGATCACCCGTACTCCAAAAATTGGGGCGAACGGCCGGTCAGGATGTTCTCCGACGACGTCTCGCGGTCGGAGGCGTTCGGCTTCTCGACCGAATACGACTTCGCGCACCAGCGTGTCATCGTGGTGGGCTACGTGAACCGCGGCCTGCTCACCGTCGAACCAGGCAGTACGTACATCGACGACAGCGGCCGTTCGGCGTACTTCACCAGGGCGCACATGCACCGCAGCACATGACCCTGAGGCTTATGCAAAGCTTCCAGGTCTTCAGCTGCGGAACGCGGGGAATACTGAGAGCGTTATTCCGGGGACTACCAACCGAGTCGATAGAATTCAAGCGTTGTGACGATGCGGATTACGTTGGGAAGTTCGTTTAGTCGCCCGCGGTAGCCGGTTGCGAGTATTTTCCAGTTCTTGAGATGCGCGATGCATCG
>JBOHCZ010000105.1:0-4739 GCA_050699195.1 Streptomycetales bacterium | reverse complement strand
GGGCCACAGCTCGGGGTGGGAGGCGTGCAGCGACGCCCCGGACACGAACAACCCCGCGGCACCCGCGAACGGGCCGAGCTCGGAGCGGTACCGCCACACCCCGCGCACCGCTTCGACGACGGCGAGGGGCTGGGGGTCGCGTTCGTAGCGCAGCGCCACCACCGGCGGCTCATCACGACGACGCCGCCGCTGCATCACAGAACCGCGGCCGGGGGTGGGACGCGCGGGCTTCGGGCGGTAAGCCATGAGGGTTCTCCTTCCAAAGGCAAGGGGTCAGGCCGACGCGGAGCCGGGCCGGGAAACAGGCTCAGAGCGCCCCTGCGGCGCGTTCAGGGGGCTGCACCTGGCGTAGGCGCCGTCCGGGCGCTCTACGAGCCGCGTGGCCTCATCGCAGTCCCCACACCACGCCGGACGAGCCACCGTCGAGACGCTCGGCGGCGGGGGCAGGTCGGCAAGCCGGGCGCGCAGCACCGCGAACGGAGCCCGCACACCCTCCGGGTTCTCCCCCAACACCCGCGCCAACGCGCCAGGCGACCAACCCACGGCGAGCGCAGCGGCCACCAACGGCACCAGACGCTCACGCTGACCCGGGGTCAACCGCCACGCCGGGCCGAGCCACTCGAGCACACTCGCGGGGTCGTTCCCGTCTTGGGGTTCGCCCTCCCGTCGAAGGTCAGGGCGGTGAACACCGCGACCCGCAGCCCATCCAGACGCGTGTCCCCGGCGTAATGCCACGAGCCGTCGCGCAGACGGTGACTCGAACCCCTCGCGCCCAACGCGGCCAGGATCCGGTTCACCACACCGATCCGGGCCATGTCATCGTCCACGGGCTCGCAGACCTGGATCATCTGCGAGTAACAGCCCGTCGACACCGACACCGAGCCCGCCGGCACACCCGCCACCGACTCCAACAACCCCGCGATCCGCCGCAACACCTGCGGCACGTCGGCCGGGTCGACAGTGCCTGTCTGATCTCCTGAACCGTCGTTACGGTTGGACTGCATCGGTGTACCTCCACTGGTCTCGATGTGCGGCCCTGGCGACGGCCGGTGCGCTACCACCGGAGCCCCGTCGCCGGGGCCACGTCGCATTGGGTTCGCTGCGCGTGTGCGCATCACGCGGCACCCCCGGACTCCGCCCAATCAGCGGCGTCGACGCGTTGCCCGCTGAGTGCGGCGTCCGCCATGGCCTCGATCGCCTTCGCGGGAATGATCAGGCGGCCGCGAATACGGATCGCGGGAAACTCGCCCGCATGGATGGCCCGGTAAAGCGTCATCTCTGACATCCCGAACATGTGCGCCGCCTCTGCAATGCTGTAGAAGCGGCGGGCCGCCGCCCCGTTCTCGGGTGCGGCTGTCCTGGCCCGATATCTCACTGGTTACCTCCTGAGCCTCAGTGGTGCGCCTTGAACGACTTGTACGTACAGTAGCATCAAGATAGATCGGCCGTCCAGAAGGTTGGTAGCCTTATCCGGACAAGCCGATCAGGAGGGCCTGTGACCAGCGCCGATGCGGACGTGCGTCCGCTGTATGAGCAAGTGGCGGATAACCTGCGCACCGCAATCGCGCGAGGGGAACTGGCTCCCGGCGACGCCGTTCCGTCCGAGGCGGAGCTGCGGGAGCGCCATGGTGTGAGCCGGGATACGGTCCGCAAGGCGCTAGGTCAACTCACCCAGGAGGGGTTGCTAACCGGGGGACAGGGCCGCACTCGCTACGTGCGGGCCTACGCCCCGCTGCGGTGGCCCCTCTCGAGTTTCGAGAGCCGGAGCCAGCACGAGTCCAGCGCGGACAGCTCACTCGATGCCTGGAGCACCGAGGTCAAGAACCAGGGCCGACGCCCCGCGGAAACCATCGAGGTCGGCATCGTCCTGCCACCCGACAAGGTCGCCGAGCGCTTGCAACTGAAGTCGACCGACGACGCCGTGGTTGTGCGTAAGCGCGTCAGGTACGCCGACGACAAGCCTTACCAGCTCGCCGACAGCTACTTCCCGGAGCCGCTCGTGCGCGGCACGCCCCTCATGGAGCCGCGCTCAGTGTCCGCACCCGGAGGTGTGCTTGCCTCGATCGGCCATGTGCAGACCCGGTACGTGGACGAGATCTCCATCCGCATGCCCACCAAGGCCGAATCCGAGCGCCTGGATTTGCCGGTGGGGACCCCGGTTGCAGAAGTCGTCCGTACTGGCTACGCGGACGATGGAACGCCGCTGCGCGTCATGGTCAGCATCGCCCCCGGAGACCGCAACGTCCTCGTGTATGAGCTGGACGCGTCGTGACACGCGTGGGCGATGCCTAGCCTTCGCGCTCTGGATCTCGACCACAATCCCAGCGACGATCCACTGAGCTACCCCGGGTGCCTCGTGAACGAGAGCTGCCTGCTGGCTGAGGACTGGCTCTACCCACTCACCTACCAGCCGGGGGGCGCTGCGGACTGGACGCTCGAGGTCGACGGTGGACCCCTAGTCAGCCAAGGCGTGCGCGGGGTCGTGAGTCTCGACGCGGCTCTCACCGGCCTCCGTGCCGCTCCCCTGAGGGATCGCCGCCCGGTCGTCGCCGTGGGCTCCAACGCCGCACCAGGTCAGTTGCGCCACAAGTTCGCCGGTCATCAGGTGAGTAACACGGTCCCTCTGACTCGGGCGACCGTTCGCGGCCTGACCATCGGGCACTCGGCACACGTCAGTGCTGCGGGCTACGTGCCCTACATCCCTGTGGCTGCGCCGGAAGACGTGGTCAACGAGTTCTACGTGCTCTGGCTCGACGGCACACAACTCGAGCGACTCAACGAGACCGAGCCGAACTACCAGCTCGTTACTATTTTCGGTGATCGCTACCCGCTGTCCCTGGAGTCAGGTGAGCGCGTGACCCCTTACGCCGTATACCGAGGACGATGGGGAGCGCTTCGGTTGGGCCTCGATGAAGCTCCTATTGCAGCTACCACCCAGAAGAAACTGTTTAGCCTTCTGCTGGCAGTGCCGTTGCTCTGGGAGTTCGTTCCGCCGGGGACGGACGACGTACGGGGTGTAGTGCGTAGCCTGGCCCGTGATGGCCGTCGCCGAGACATCCTTCGGCTAGGCTTGTTGCAACACGGACTATCTGTCACGGATGGGTTTGGGCCACTGTAGGTGCGGGCCACACGGTCGAGCTGACCTTGAGGGTGGCGCTGACCGTGACAACCTTCATCCGACGACTCGTTTCACTGCTCGTCTGCCGCGGTGTGCGGTGTTTTAGGCGAGTCAGTGGTGGGCAGCTCTGGCGAGGTACGGCGCCACCAGTAGAACAGGAAGAACAGGGCCTGTGCGAGACCCAACCACGGGTAGGCAATTGTTCGGATCAGCATGTTTTGACGAAAGACATCCGCGTCAAATATTGGTGGATTGTGCGGCAGGAATACGCCTACCACAAAGGAGCTCGGGAGTGTAAGCAACCAAGTGAAGAGGGTTGGACTCGCGGTATCGCTGTAGGCACCCCTGTCTATCTTCTTCATCTCACTCATGTACTGTATCCAGGCCACGGCAAGCACGAGAAGTACGTAACACAAGCTGACGACTATCGCTAGAATCCGCGCCTTCCGTGATGTGCCAGAAGTCAGTCCTGCCCTTATCCATAGAGCGAGCCTTTCGATGCCGAGGACGACAAGCACCAAAGCAACGCTTATCCCGGATGCCCAATAGTCCAGGTACCCCACCGAAGGCTCGCTGATCGGAGCAGCCGGGTATGTAATGAATGCTAGTCCGAGTACAATCAAGGTCGCGACAAATATCCCTGGGACGCTCCGCGGCAGAAGAGCTGCTGCTACGAAAGGAACTGCCGCGAGGACAGCAGCACCCAATAGAAGCGCCGAGACGATTCCTGGTTCTCCAACCAATGACGTCGATAGACCCCGCTCGAATGTCATGGACAAGCCAATATCGACAGCCGCGGCAGTAGCCACGCCCAACCAGAGAACCACCCGGCGTACGATGTGAATGCTTAGCACACCATTCACCTCCCGCGAAGTCCCATAGACAAGGCAGCGTCCACGCTTGCCGCACTGCAGAACGGAACCACCGGAGCCTTGACTCCACGGAAGCCCTCAGCATCTGGAAGCAATGGCGTACATGGTTGCCCCACGACGCGAGTGACTGTATGCCAATTTCCTGTCGTTGGCACGACGATGAATGTCCTCATGTTCGCCACCATGACCTCGCGTACGGGGGGACGCTACTCAGGATGATGGCTCCTCCCGCCTGCACGCCATAATAGTAGGCTCTCGCCCAATTGTAACATTGATCCCTTCGGACACTGCGATTGTATGTGGAGCAAACCCTAGCCATGGCTACGTAGAAGTACAAGTTAATCTTGTATCGGAGATGTTTTGCTAGACGGTCCCGCTTGATGAGTAGGTACCCGTAGTCGTGCATTCTGCCGGCGTTCTTGAAGCGGAAGCCGCGTGGTCGATCCCAAACGATCGTGCAGGCGTCGTTGTGTATTCCATAGACGACGGACCTGTCCCGGAGGTGGTGTCGGTAAACTCGATAGGGGCCTAGCTTGTTAGGGCCGCACCCGCGGAAGAGATACCCGTAAACGGTGCACATTCCGGTGAGGTCGGTGTTGTTGATGGCGTCTTGATCGGCGTAGAAGTCATTCGGAAACTGCGGTGAGTAATCCCTGGCGGAATGTGAGACGCCTGTCGCTGAACTGCTCGTTGAGGATTTGCAGGCCGGTCACCGCTTGGATGACCGGGTCGATGCGACGCAGGTCTCC
>JBOHCZ010000104.1:0-2922 GCA_050699195.1 Streptomycetales bacterium | reverse complement strand
GGCGCCGCGACCCGCTTCGTCGGCACCGGCGACGGGGAAGAAGCCGGCGCGGGCCAGCGCCCGCTCGTAGCAGTACAGCCCGCTCTCCCGGCGCACGATGACGCGGCGGGGGGGCAGGGCTGGGGTCGGCATCGCTTTCGAGCCTACGACCTTCCAGCGGGCAGCCTGCGGCTCCGGCGGTACCGGCGCAGCGCTGCGATGGGGAGGGCACCGAGGACCCCGCCCACGAGCGGGATGGCCGCGCCGAGCGCCGCACCCTGCGGCCCGGCGCTCTGGAGGGTCTGCTGCTCGGTCGTCGGGGGCACGGCGAGCAGCCCCGTACGGCCGGGCGGCCAGAGGATGACGAAGGCCCGCCCCACCACGGCGTCGAGCGGCACGGTCCCACGGCTGGGATCGACCATGTGGGCACGGGAGTCCGACGACGCGGCCCGGTGGTCGCCCATCACCCATAGCCGTCCCTCGGGAATCGTGACGTCGAACGAGGTGTCCGAAGGTGGCTCTCCCGGGTAGACGTAGGGCTCCTCGAGCGGCGCTCCGTTGACGGTCACCCGGCCCTGCCCGTCACAGCAGCGCACCTGGTCACCGCCGACCGCGATCACGCGCTTGATGAGGTCCTGCTCGCTGACGGAGGGCAGCAGGCCGATGAAGACGAAGAACCCCCGGACCGCGCCGACCACCGGGTTGGCCGGCGCCATGGTGACCGTCTCGTCGAGCCAGCCGCCCGGATCACGGAAGACGACGATCTCGCCGCGCTCGATGTCGCCGCCGACGTGGCGTGCCAGCTTGTTCACGAGCACGCGGTCGCCGAGCTGCAGGGTGGGCTCCATCGACCCCGAAGGGATGAAGAACGCCTGCACCAGGAAAGTCTTGATGACGAGCGCGAGCGCCAGCGCGATGACGATGAGCATCGGCAGCTCGCGCAGCAGCGACCCGTGCCGCGGCCGGGACTCCCGCCGGCGCTTACCCACGACTGGTGCGCCCTTCCCGGGCCGGGCCACGGTCCTGGGTCGGTTCGAGGGCGGACCCGCCGTCCAGCTTCGTCCAGCGGTCGGTCGGCCATGCGACGGCGACCGCCCGGCCTATCACCTCCTCGACGGCCACGAAGCCGCCGCCGGGGTCGCCGATGTGCGCCCGGGAGTCCAGGGAGCGGCTGCGGTGGTCGCCCATCACCCACAGCGCTCCCTCGGGTGTGCGCACGTCGAAGCGCACGGCCGAGGGAACGTCATCGGGGAAGATGTAGCGCTCGTGGAGAGCGCTCCCGTTGACCGTGATCCGGCCCTTGTCGTCGCAGCAGCGCACCCGGTCCCCACCCATGCCGATGACCCGCTTGACGAAGTCGCGGCCGGAGGCCGGCGACAACGCCGACTCCGAGGGGGCCCCGCGGAAGACCACGATGTCACCGCGCTCGATGGCGCCGAGATCGTCCGCCAGCTTGTTCACCACGATGCGGTCTCCGACCTGCAGGGTGGGCTCCATGGAGCCGGTCGGTATGAAGAACGCCTGCACGAGAAAGACCCTGACAAGCAGGGCCCCGGCGAACGCGATGAGCAGCAGGACCGGAAGCTCCCGGAGCAACGAGGACCCTCGGCGACGAGCCGTCCGTTCAATGGCGTTCCCCTCGGCTGTGCCCTCGCGTCCCGCCCGGGCCGGGGGCAGCGTCCTGGTGACGGGCCCCGCGGCCGGGGAACCGCCCTGGACCCCTCCGTTGCCGTTCATCACGGATGAGCGTAGCGATCTGAAGGTCAGCCACGTCGCGAGCGCCGGTCAGCGGGCTGGGGCGCGCTCGCGCCTTTCGGGGATCCGCGCCGCCTTGCCCTTGCGATGGCGCAGGTAGTACAGCTTCGCACGGCGAACCTTGCCCCGGGAGACGACCTCGATCTTGTTGATGACCGGGCTGTGCACCGGAAACGTCCGCTCGACGCCGACGCCGAAGCTCAGCTTGCGGACGGTGAAGGTTTCGCGGACCCCGCTGCCCTGGCGCCGGATCACGGCGCCTTGGAAGACCTGGATCCGGCTGCGGCTGCCCTCGACCACCCGGACGTGGACCTTGAGCGTGTCACCTGGCCGGAAGTCCGGGATGTCCGAACGCATCGAGGCGTCGTCGATGTCCTTGAGCCTGTGCATCGTGCGGTCGCTTCCTCGGGTTGCGGCATAGGGCACCGCAGCGCTGGTCGTCGGTCACTTGGAGCCACCGGGCACGGGAGTTCGACAGCGGCGGCGGCTGTTCAGTCTGCCATATGCGCGGTGTCGCGGAAAAACCGGCCACCCCGTTGCACCCACCCCGCCGATGCGAGGACGCTCCTGTCCCTGACGTCCAGCGCGCCGGCGTCGAGCCGCTCGACGAGGTCGGGACGCAGCGCAGCCGTACGCAGCAGTGTCTGGTCCCTCCGCCAGCGGGCGATCTCCGCATGGTTGCCGGACAGCAGGACGGCGGGCACGTCACGGTCCCGCCAGCGGGAGGGCTTGGTGTACGCGGGACCCTCGAGCAGTCCGGCCATCGCGCCTGGTGCGAAGGAGTCGTCACCCGTGGAGTCGACGTTTCCGAGCACCCCGGGGAGCAGCCGCGCCACCGACTCGACGATGACGAGCGCGGCCGCCTCACCGCCGGCCAGCACGTAGTCCCCGATCGAGAGCTCGTCGACGCGCATCCGGGCCCGCGCGTCGTCGGCGACGCGCTGGTCGATGCCCTCGTAGCGGCCGCATGCCACGATCAGCCACGGCTCACGGGACAGCTCGACCGCGACCTCCTGGGTGTACGCGCGGCCGCTGGGCGTCGGCACGACCAGCCGTGGGGCGGGCGTGTCCGGGGGGACCAGGTCGTCGAGTGCCCGCCCCCAGGGGTCGGGCTTCATCACCATGCCGGGACCGCCGCCGTACGGGGTGTCGTCGACCGTACGTTGATGGTCCGCGGCCCAGTCACGC
>JBOHCZ010000103.1:0-7572 GCA_050699195.1 Streptomycetales bacterium | reverse complement strand
GCGTGACGGACCGCGGCCACCACCGGCTCGACCTCCATGCCGAGCCACCCGGCCAGCGTGCGGGCGTACTCCGGGCGCAGTGAGCGGTCCCGGATCGCCGCCACGAGCGGGGCGGTGCGCCGCAGGGCGGCCACCCGGCCTTCCGGCCGGTCCAGGTCATAGCCACGCACCGCGCCCCGGATCGCGAACTCGTAGAGCGGCACCCGGCGCGCGACCAGATCGCGCACCGCCGCCTCACCGCTCGCGAGGCGCAGCTCGCAGGGGTCCATCCCGCCGGGCTCGACGGCGACGAACGTCTGGGCCACGAACCGGTGGTCATCGTCGAAGGCCCGCAGGGCGGCCCGCTGCCCGGCCTCGTCGCCGTCGAAGGTGAAGATCACCTCGCCACGGAACTCGCTGTGGTCCATCAGCAGGCGGCGCAGCAACTTGACGTGGTCGGCGCCGAACGCCGTGCCGCAGGTGGCGATGGCGGTCGGCACTCCCGACAGGTGGCAGGCCATCACGTCGGTGTAGCCCTCGACGACGACCGCCTGCTGGCGTCGCGCGATCTCGCGCTTCGCCAGGTCGACCCCGTAGAGCACGGTGGACTTCTTGAAGATCGGTGTCTCGGGGGTGTTGAGGTACTTCGGGCTGGTGTCCTGCTCGTCGAGCCGGCGGGCGCCGAAGCCCACGACGTCACCTGTGATGTCGCGGATCGGCCACACCAGGCGGCCGCGGAAGCGGTCGATGGGGCCGCGCCGGCCCTCGCTGGCGAGCCCGCCGGTGAGCAGCTCCCGATCGGTGAACCCGCGGCCCCTGAGGCGGCGGACCAGGTGGTCCCAGCCCCGCGGGGCGTACCCCAAACCGAAGCGCTGCGCCGTCTCGATGTCGAACCCGCGATCGGCGAGGAACGCCCGGCCGTCGCGGGCCGCGGGCGCCCGCAGCTGCTCGGCGTAGAACTCCGCCGCCGCCGCGTGCGCCTCGACCAGGCGAGTGCGCTGGCCCTGCTGGTGGCCAGGGGTGTAGCCGCCCTGCTCGTAGCGCAGCGTAATGCCCCCCCGGCCGGCGAGCCGTTCGAGCGCCTCCGCGAACGACAGGTGGTCGATCTTCATGATGAAGTCGATGACGTCGCCGCCCTCGGAGCAGCCGAAGCAGTGGTAGAGGCCCCGCGACGGGCTCACGTGGAACGACGGGCTCTTCTCGTCGTGGAACGGGCACAGCCCCTTGAACCGGTCGGCGCCCGCGGTCTTGAGCTGCAGGTGCTCGCCGATGACAGCCGCGATGGGTGAGGCGTCGCGGACGCGCTTGATGTCCTCGTCGCGGATACGTCCGGCCATGGCCGGAGTTTAGGGCGCCGGGGAGGTCCCGAGGGGCACGCTCACCGGACCAGCTCGGTCAGCGGGGCGTCCGGGTCGGCGAGCCGCGCGGCCTCGACCGGGGTGCCCGCGCGGATCAGCTCCTGGATCGGGCTCGTGACATCCCAGACGTTGACGTTCATGCCGGCCAGCACACGTCCGCCACGCAGCCAGAACGCGACGAACTCGCGCGCCTCGACGTCACCGCGGTACACCACCTCGTCGTACTCACCAGGGGCGGCGTGACCGGAGTACTCCATGCCGAGGTCGTACTGGTCGGTGAAGAAGTAGGGCACCCGGTCGTAGACGACCTCCCGGCCGAGCATCGCCCGCGCCGCGATGGGACCGGTGTTGAGCGCGTTTGCCCAGTGCTCCACGCGCAGCCGCCGGCCGAGCAGCGTGTTGAAGGCGTTGGCGACGTCGCCGGCAGCGTAGATGTCGGGGTCGTCGGTGCGCAGCGCCTCGTCGGCGAGTACACCGTTGTCGGTGGCCAGGCCGGCCGCCTCGGCGAGCCCGCTGTTGGGGAGCACGCCCACGCCCACGATGACCGTGTCCGCATCGAGCTGCGTGCCGTCGTCGAGGGTGACGCCCACGGCCCGCCCACCATCGCCGCGGATCTCCTGGACGGTGCGCCCCAGCCGCAGCTCGGTGCCGTTGTCGCGGTGCAGCCGCGCGAACACCTCGCCGAGCTCGGGACCCAGGACGCCGTACAGCGGTGTGGGCTGGGGATCGACGACAGTCACCGTCGCGCCGTAGGAACGCGCGGCCGCCGCGACCTCGAGACCGATCCAGCCGGCGCCGACCACGACCACCCGCACCCCGCCCCTGACGGCCTCCCGGATCCGCTCGGAGTCCCCGACCGTACGGAGGGTGTGGACGCCGTCGAGGTCGGCGCCCGGCGCAGGCAGACGGCGGGGCCGCGCCCCCGTGGCGAGGAGCAGCTTGCCGTACCCGTACGCGGCACCCCCCGCCGTGACCTCACGTGCGGCCCTGTCGATGCTCTCGACCTCGGTGCCGAGCAGCAGCTCCACGTCGTGGTCGGCGTACCAGCCCTCGTCGTGCACGAACACCTTGTCCCGCTCCTGCTGGCCGAGCAGGTAGCCCTTGGACAGCGGCGGACGCTCGTAGGGCCGCTCGGGATCGGCGCCGATGAGCAGGACCCTCCCCTCGAAGCCCTCGTCTCGCAGCGTCTCGGCGGCCTTGGCTCCCGCCAGGCTCGCCCCGACGATCACGAACGCACCGTCAGCCATGGGACGGGCTCCTCTCCGTGGTCACGTTGCCATTGGGTAGCAGCTCCGCGGGAGGCCGGGGCACCCGCGAAAGCTGTGATCATGACTCTATGCCTGGTGCCCGTCGCCCTGTGCAGCGACCGCCCTGCCAGACGTCAGGTGCCGGTGCAGCACGACGGCTGAGGTGTCGGTCAGGGAGGCGATCTGGTCGATGACGACACGCATCCGTTCGGCGTCGGTCCGCGCCCGGGCGAACTCTCCTCGAAACACCGGCTCCAGCGCGTCTGGAGCGCCCAGCGGTAGGGCCGCCGCGATGTCACCCACCAGCTCGCGCTGGCGGGCCCGCAGGTCGGCGACCCCCTCGCGGGTCATGACATAGCACCCGGTGATGCCCTTGAGCACCGCGCACTCCATCCGGGTGGCGCGCGGCACCACGAGGTCGGCGGCGTAGCGGCGCAGCGGGCCACCGCCGAACGCCTCCCGCGTCGCGACTTCGGCGGCCTCGCAGAACCGGCCGATGAGCTGGCTCGTGGCGTTCTTGAGGGCCGCGAGGGCGCCGAGAGACCCGTCGAAGGACGCTGGCCAGTAGGGCAGCCTCAGCAGCCGTTCCAGCGCGTCCCCGAGCTCGTCCGGTGCGGCACCGTCGTACTGCCCGTCGTACTGCCCGTCGTACTGGCGGGCGTACCGGGCGGCGACCTCGAGCAACTCGGGGCGCTCGCCGGGGTCGCGCAGCCGCTCGGGTGTCACGTGGTCGGAGTGCAGGGCGTCCTCGAGGTCGTGTACGGAGTAGGCCACGTCGTCGGCCCAGTCCATGACCTGTGCCTCGAGGCATCGCCGGCCCTCAGCGGCACCCTCGCGCACCCAGCGGAACGCGTCGCCGTCGCCGTCGTACACCCCGAACTTCCCGCCGCCGACCGGGCGCGGCCACGGATACTTGATCGTCGCGTCGAGGGTGGCGCGCGTCAGGTTGAGCCCGGCGCTGTCCCCCTCGCCCGAGAACGCCTTGGCCTCGAGCCGGGTGAGGATGCGGAAGCTCTGAGCGTTCCCTTCGAAGCCGCCGCAGGGCCGCGCCACCTCGTCGAGCGCCTGCTCGCCGTTGTGCCCGAACGGCGGATGGCCGAGGTCGTGCGCCAGGCAGGCGGCGTCGACGAGGTCGGGGTCACACCCCAGGGCCTTGCCGAGCTCGCGCCCCACCTGCGCGCACTCGAGGGAGTGCGTGAGGCGGGTGCGCGGGAAGTCGCTCTCCCAGGGCACGACGACCTGGGTCTTCGCCGCCAGGCGGCGCAGCGCGGCGCTGTGCAGCACACGCGCGCGGTCGCGCTCGAAGGCCGTCCGGCCGGGGCGTTTCGTGGGCTCGGGGGCCAGCCGCTCGCGGGCGCGGTCGTCGTACCGCTGATGGGCCATCGCGGCCGAGCCTACGCGCCTCCTGTGACGCGCACGCACGGGTTCGCTGTCAGCGGGATCAGGACCGCTCAGCGGCTGTCGCTGCCCCCGGTGCCCACGGCGGCGCGGCCCGCCTCGAGGCGGGCCTCGGGCACCCGGAACGGCGAGCACGAGACGTAGTCGAGCCCGACCTCGTGGAAGAAGTGCACCGAGTCGGCGTCGCCGCCGTGCTCGCCGCACACGCCGAGCTTGAGATCGGGCCGGGCAGCGCGACCCTCCTGCGTGGCGATGCGCACCAGCCGCCCGACCCCGTCACGGTCCAGGGTCTCGAACGGCGAGACCCCGAAGATGCCGCGTTCGAGGTAGGCCGAGAAGAACGACCCCTCGACGTCGTCGCGGGAGAACCCCCACGCCGTCTGCGTCAGGTCGTTGGTGCCGAACGAGAAGAAGTCGGCCACCTCGGCGATCTGGCCCGCGGTGAGCGCCGAGCGTGGCAGCTCGATCATGGTGCCGATCAGGCAATGCAGGTCGACGCCGCTCTCCCGCTCGACCTCGGCGAGCACCCGCTGGGTCTCCTCGCGCATGATCTCGAGCTCCTGCACGGCCCCGACGAGCGGGATCATGATCTCGACGCGGGGCTCGCCGCCGGCCTTCCTGCGCTCACCGGCGGCCTCGGCGATCGCGCGTACCTGCATGGCGAAAAGTCCGGGCACCACGAGACCGAGACGCACACCGCGCAGGCCCAGCATCGGGTTCTGCTCGTGCAGGCGGCGGACCTCCTGCAGCAGCGCGACATCGGTCGGGTCGGGACGGCCACGCTCCTGCGCCAGCGCGACCCGTACCGAAAGGTCGGTGAGATCGGGCAGGAACTCGTGCAGCGGAGGGTCGAGCAGCCGGATGGTCACAGGCAGGCCGTCCATCGCCGTGAGGATGCCCACGAAGTCCTCGCGCTGCAGGGGCAGCAGGCCGGCCAGGGCATCGTCCTGCTCGCCCGCCGTGTCGGCGAGGATGAGCTGCTCGACCAGCCGGCGGCGGTCGCCGAGAAACATGTGCTCGGTACGGGTCAGGCCGATGCCCTGGGCCCCGAACCTGCGTGCCCGGGTCGAGTCGTCGGGGGTGTCGGCGTTCGCGCGCACCCCCAGGCGCCGCCTCGCGTCGGCGTGCGCCATGATCCGGTGCACCGCACTGACCAGGTCGTCCGCGGCCTCGGGGGCGGCCTGCCCCTCGAAGTACTCGACGACCGGCGAGGGCACGACCGGCACCTCACCGAGGTAGATCCGGCCGGTCGTCCCGTCGATCGAAATCAGGTCGCCCTCGCCGACGATCTCGCCGCCCGGCGCGGTGAACCTGCGCGCGCGGTGGTCCACGTCGAGCTCCTCGGCCCCGCACACGCAGGTCTTGCCCATGCCGCGGGCCACCACCGCGGCATGCGAGGTCTTCCCCCCGCGGCTGGTGAGGATGCCCTCGGCGGCGATCATGCCGTCGAGGTCGTCGGGGTTGGTCTCGCGGCGCACCAGGATCACCCGCTCGCCGCGGGCCCGCCACTCGACGGCCGTGCTGGAGTCGAACACCGCCTTGCCGACCGCCGCGCCGGGCGAGGCGTTCGTGCCCGTGGCCAGGCGACTGGCGGCGGTGCTCTCGTCGTTCTCGTCGAAACGCGGGAACATCAGCTGGGCGAGCTGCGGGCCCGTGACCCGGAGCAGGGCCTCGTCCATGTCGATGAGCCCCTGGTCGACGAGCTGCGTCGCGATCCGGAACGCCGCCGCCGCGGTGCGCTTGCCGACCCGGGTCTGGAGCATCCACAGCTTGCCGCGCTGGATGGTGAACTCGATGTCGCACAGGTCGCGGTAGTGGTTCTCGAGCTTCTCCATGATCTGGAGCAGCTCCTCGTAGGAGGCCTTGTCGACCCGCTCGAGCTCCTCGAGCGGCAACGCGTTGCGGATGCCGGCGACGACGTCCTCGCCCTGCGCGTTCTGCAGGTAGTCGCCATAGACCCCCTGCTGCCCCGAGCCCGGGTCACGGGTGAACGCGACACCGGTGCCGGAGTCCATCCCGAGGTTGCCGAAGACCATGGTCACCACATTGACCGCGGTACCGAGGTCGTGCGGGATGCGCTCCTGACGCCGGTAGAGCCGCGCGCGCTCGCCGTTCCAGGACTCGAAGACCGCGCGGATGGCGAGTTCCATCTGCTCGCGCGGGTCCTGGGGGAAGCCGCGCCCGGCGTGCTCGCGGACGATGCCCTGGAACGTGCCGACCAGCGCGCGCAGGTCGCCGGCGTCGAGGCCGAGGTCGCTGGTGACGCCCTTGACCTTCTTGGCGGCTTCGAGGGCCTCGTCGAACAGCCCCCCGTCGACGCCGAGGACCGTCTTGGCGAACATCTGGACGAGCCGCCGGTAGGAGTCCCAGGCGAAACGCTCGTCACCGGCCTGGGCCGCGAGGCCGTGCACCGACTCGTCGGTCAGGCCGATGTTGAGGACGGTGTCCATCATGCCGGGCATCGAGAACTTCGCCCCGGATCGGACGCTCACCAGCAGGGGGTCGTCCGCCTGCCCCAGGGACGAGCCCATCCGCTCCTCGAGGGCGGCGAGGTGGCGGGCGATTTCGTCCCGCAGCTCGGGGGGCAGCTCGCCGGTGCCGAGATAGAACTGGCAGGCCTCGGTGGTGATGGTGAACCCGGGCGGAACGGGCAGCCCGAGGTTCGTCATCTCGGCAAGGTTCGCGCCCTTGCCGCCCAGCAGGTCCTTGAGATCCTTGTTTCCCTCGGTGTGGCCCTGACTGAAGGCGTAGACGTACTTCGGCACGGGGACTCCTGGCGCGTGAACGGCCCTGATGCGCTCGCAGCCTACCGACCCGTACGCCACGGGTCAGCCGAGCGGGTCGCGAGTGACCCCTGGGGGGACTGTGGGGCCATTTGCGCGGGGTCGGTTCTCAGCAGCCGGCGAGCCGCCCGGCGAGGTAGGACTCCACCTGGTCGATCGCGATGCGCTCCTGACCCATCGTGTCGCGCTCCCGCACGGTGACGGCCTGGTCCTCGAGCGTGTCGAAGTCGACGGTCACGCAGTAGGGGGTGCCGATCTCGTCCTGGCGGCGGTAGCGCCGCCCGATCGCGCCGGCGTCGTCGAACTCGACGTTCCAGAGCCGGCGCAGCCGCCCGCCGAGATCGCGCGCCTTCGGTGAGAGGTCGGCGTTGCGGGACAGTGGCAGGACCGCGACCTTCACCGGCGCGAGACGCGGGTCGAGCCGCATCAGGGCGCGCTTTTCCAACTGGCCCTTGGCGTTGGGGGCCTCGTCCTCGGTGTAGGCGTCCACCATGAACGCGAGCATCGCGCGGTTGACGCCGGCGGCGGGCTCGATGACGTAGGGCATCCAGCGCTCCCCGCTCTCCTGGTCGAAGTAGGACAGGTCGACACCGGAGTGCTTGGTGTGGGTGGTGAGGTCGAAGTTCGTGCGGTTGGCGATGCCCTCGAGCTCGGAGAACTGCTGCCCGCCGAAGTTGTAGCGGTACTCGATGTCGACCGTGCGCTTGGAGTAGTGGGAGAGCTTCTCCTGGGGGTGCTCGTAGAAGCGGAGGTTCTCCTCACGCAGCCCCAGGTCGACGTACCAGTTCCAGCGCTCGCGGAGCCAGT
>JBOHCZ010000102.1:0-2615 GCA_050699195.1 Streptomycetales bacterium | reverse complement strand
TCGGCGGCCTGCTGGCCGCCATCTCGATACGTGCGCCGTTCTTCGTCTACGCCGGCGCGCTGGCCGTCGCGGGGGCGATCGCCATGCTGTTCCTGAGCCGGGCGCCGATCCACGAGCCACCCGCAGCCGGGCAACCCGCCGGCTCGGGAAGGGCGGACGAGCGGGTCTCGCTGCGCGGCGCCCTGCGCCACCCCGCGTACCGTGCCGCGCTCACCGCCAGCCTCGGCACCGGCTGGGTCTTCTTCGGGGTGCGCACGGCGGTCATCCCGCTCTTCGTCGTGGCGGTGCTGGGCCGCGACCCGTTCTGGATCGGGGTGGGCTTCGCGGTGGTGTCCGGCGTGCAGGCCCTCACCATGCTGCCCGCCGGCACTCTCGTGGACGTCCACGGCCGGCGGCCGGGAATGGTCGGCGGGGCGGTCCTCGCCGCGGTGAGCATGGGGATGCTCGCGGTGTCCGACTCGCTGCTGCTCTACCTGGGCTCGATGGTGCTGCTCGGCATGGGCGCGAGCGTGTTGAGTGTGGCGCCCGGGGCGGTGGTGGGGGACGTGACGGGCGGCCGCAGCGGAACCGTGGTGGCCGCCTACCAGATGGCCCGGGACTTCGGCACGGTCGCCGGGCCGCTCGCCGCCGGGGCGCTCGCCGAGCAGATCTCCTACGGCGCGGCCTTCGCCACCAGCGCGGCGATCATGGTGCTCGCGGCGGTCATGTCGCTGGGCACGCAGGAGACGGCATCGGCACGTTCACCCAACCGGAGTCGTTGAGAAGGCGGCCTTCCGCGGGCCCGGCCAGGCACGGACCCTATGTAGCAAATTAGATGCTACATTTGCCTCCATGGTGCGAATCGGGGTCCGCGAACTACGACAACACGCCAGCCGGTACCTGCACCGGGTCAAGGGCGGCGAGACCGTCGAAGTGACCGAGAGGGGGAGGTTGATCGCGCTGCTGGTGCCGCCCGGCCCCACGGTCAGCGCCCGGGAACGGTTGATCGCCTCCGGCCGGCTGATGCCCGCCGCTCGCCGTCCCCTCCGTCTTCCCCGGCGGGTTCCCACCCCGCCCGGTGAACGCGACACCGGTACGACACTGGACGAGTTGCGGGAAGAACGCCTCCCGTGATCTACCTTGATTCGTCGGCGCTGCTCAAGCTGCTCTGGGAAGAACACGAGAGCGCCAGCCTGGAACGCTGGCTGCTCGATCACACAGCGACCCCCACGGTCAGCAGCGAGCTGGCGAAGATCGAGGTGGTCCGGGCTTGCCGGCGACGCAACCACGACGTCGTGCCGGAAGCCCGTGCGCTGCTGGCAGGGCTCGATCTGATACCGATGTCGAGCGACGTCGTCGAGCATGCCGCCGAGATCGGTGAGCCCCCGCTGCGGAGTCTGGACGCCATCCACCTCGCAAGCGCGCTGGCCATTCGCGCCGATCTGTCCGTCTTCCTCGGCTACGATCAGCGCCTCCTGGACGCTGCCTCGGCGGAAGGGCTCGAGCCGGTCAGTCCCGGCCGCTGACGCTTCTCCTGCTCTCGGGCCTCACTCGCTGAACGGCGCAGGCCACCGCGCAGATCACCGCGCCGCGACGCGGGGCAGGACGACCGCGGCGGCGGTGGCCAAGCCCGAGGCGCCGAGCGCCTGTGCCCAGCCAAGCGGGCCCAAGGGACGGCAGCCGAACAGCTGGCTGACCCCTGGCGTCTGGACGATCGCCGCCAGGACGCCGGCCGACCCGAGGGCGGCCGCCGCCACCACCGGGTCCCGCCCCCCGGCCACCAGGGTCTGCCCCAGCTGGCTCCCCACCAGAGCCACCAGGGCCACCGTGCCGGCACGCGCCGGGGTCCCGGTGTACCTCGCGACCACATGGGCGGCCGTCGCCCCCGCCGCCGTCATGGCCGCGCGTTCCGCGATGGACCGGCTCAGCGGACTCGCCAGGGATGCCTTGGGCCCCTCCCGCAGCAGGTCCTCAGGCGAGACCCGGCGGGGCGGCCGGAGGGCGATGGCCATGGCCGGGGCGACGTCGGTGAGGAGGTTGACCAGCATGAGCTGGCGGGCGTTCAACGGGGACCGGCCGCCGAGCAGTGTGCCGCCGAGGATGAAGGCGATCTCGCCCAGGTTCCCTCCGACCAGGATGGCCACGGCCTCCCGCACCGAGGACCACATCGACCTTCCTTCCAGGACGGCGTCGACCATCGTCTCGATGCGGTCGTCCGTCACCACGATGTCGGCAGCGTCACGGGCGGCCTGGGTGGCGCGCGCGCCGAACGCCGTACCCACGTCGGCCAGCCGGATGGCCGGTGCGTCGTTGGCACCGTCGCCCGTCATGGCCACCACGCTCCCCGCCCGCTGGTACGCGCCGACGATCCGGACCTTGTGCGCCGGGGTGACCCGGGCGAACACCGCGATGCGGGGCAGCCGCTCGTCGAGCTCGCCGTCCGTGAGCGCGTCGAGCTCCGTACCGGTCATGAGCTCCCGGTGGTCGACGAGGTCGAGCTCGGAGGCGATCCCCTCGGCGGTGCTCGGGTGGTCCCCTGTGATCATCACCACCTCGATCCCGGCCTCCCGGAGCGCGCTCAGCGCGTCCCGCGCGGTGGCCCTGACCGGGTCGGCCAGGGCCGCGAAGCCGAGGAA
>JBOHCZ010000101.1:0-5925 GCA_050699195.1 Streptomycetales bacterium | reverse complement strand
GCTCGCAGTTGCCGCCCTGCTCGGCGGCGAGATCGACGACCACCGAGCCCGGGCGCATCGCCTCCACCATCTCCCGGGTCACCAGCAGGGGGGCCGGGCGGTCCGGCACGGCCGCGGTGGTGATCAGCGCGTCGGCCTTCGCGACGTGGGGGGCGAGCAGATCGCGCTGGCGCTTCGCGTAGTCCTCGGTCGTCTCCCTGGCGTACCCGCCCGCACCCTCGATCGCTTCGAGGCCGAGGTCGACGAACGTCGCGCCCAGGCTGCCTACCTCTTCTGCGGCCGCGGTACGCACGTCGTAGGCCTCCACGACCGCCCCGAGCCGGCGGGCCGTGGCGATCGCCTGCAGGCCTGCGACCCCGGCACCCAGCACGAACACCGTCGCCGGGGGGATGGTGCCGGCCGCGGTCATGAACAGCGGCAGGAACTTCGGCAGCCGGTCGGCCGCGACCAGCGCCGCCCGGTATCCGGCGACCAGGGCCTGGGACGAAAGGGCGTCCATCGCCTGGGCACGGGAGATGCGGGGAACGAGCTCCATCGCGAACGCCGTGACACCCCGGTCGCGGAGCGCCTTGACGAGGTCGGGCTCGCCGGCGGGGGACAGCAGGCCGATCAGGAGCGCTCCCTCACGCAGCGACCGGACCCGGTCCGCCGCCGGCGGCTGCACCGTGAGGACGACATCGGCGTCCGGGAGCACGTCGCCGGGCACGACCATTGCGCCAGCCTCACGGTAGGCCTCGTCGGAGTGGTAGGCGTGCCGCCCGGCGCCCGACTCCACGGCGACGTCGAGCCCGGCGTCGACGAGTCGGGCCGCGGCCTCGGGGACGAGTGCGACCCGGCGTTCACCCTCACGCGTCTCGCGTGGCACCCCGACTCTCATGGGGGTGACCGTAGCGTCTCAGGCTCACGGGCATGATGGCGGGCCCATGCGGGGGAGCCCGCATGGGCCACAGGTGTGAACTGCCCGGACACAGGGTAACGTCGCGACGACACATGGCAACTGTGCCGGGCGCCGACGCCAGGTCCTCGACACGGGGGCGCCCCTTGAACAGACCGATATGCTGGCCCAGATATCGGGACGTACACGGGCAATCACGGAGAGAAGGTGAGTCCTCGTGGAAGGCGCCGGCTGTCGGTGCTCGCAAAGCGCGCCGCGAGACGATTCACTAGCGTTGATCGGGAATACCTGCAGGGAGGCGAAGGATGCCGGCGAAGAAGATCATCATCTGGGTCTTGGTTACCTTCGCCGTTTACACGGTGATCGCCTCGCCCGGCGCGGCCGCTGAGCTCGTCCACGACGCGTTCAACAGCATCGCCGCGGGCGGGCGGAGCATTGGCGAGTTCTTCGACGCGTTGGTCACGTGAGATGACCACCGGGATCAGCCCACCGCCCGGCGCGGCGCACGCCTTCCGCTTCCTGCTGCCGGCCGAGCAGTGCATGATCGCCGTGCGCCGGCACCCCGCGCAGGTCCTCGAGCCCGCTGCCTCCGCGGTCGGGGGGCTCGTGGCGGTGTTCTTCCTCGACACGGTGCTGCCCATCGACATCCCGCTGCTCCGTGACCTGCTGTGGCTCGGCTGGTCCTTCCTCGTGGCGCGCCTGACGTGGAAGGCCCTCGAGTGGTACGTCGACTACTTCATCGTCACCGACCGGCGGATCATGCTCACGACCGGCCTGATCACCCGCAGGGTAGCGATGATGCCGCTCATGAAGGTCACCGACATGAGCTACAAGCGCTCGCCCGTGGCGCGCCTCCTCGGGTACGGCGAGTTCATCATGGAGTCGGCCGGTCAGGACCAGGCGCTGCGCTCGGTGACCTACCTGCCGCACCCGGACATGCTCTACCTCGAAATGTGCGACCTGCTCTTCGGCAAGGAGAGCGACTCCGAATGACCCGACGCCGGGCCCGCTACGGCGCGTCCGGCTGCAACGTCGCGTCCACGATGTGCTCGGCGATCGCCAGGGCGGACGTGGCGCCGGGCGAGGGCGCGTTGCGTACCGACACGACCCTGCCGACTCGCGTGATACGGAAGTCATCCACCAGCGACCCGTCGCGGGCGACCGCCTGCGCACGGACCCCGGCTGGGCCGGCCACGACATCGGTGGTCGACAGCTCGGGTACGTAGCGCCGGGCCGCCCGGACGAAGGCGCGCTTGCTCAGCGATCCCCAGATCTCGCGCGCCCCGGTACGCCAGTGGGACGCGGCCATCCGCCGGAACCCCGGCCAGGCCAGGGTCTCGCGCAGATCGGCCGGCCGCACGTCCCGCCGGCGGTACCCCTCCCTCGCGGGCGCCAGCACGGCGTTCGGGCCGACGAGCACCTCGCCGTCGACGCGGCGGGTGAGGTGGACACCGAGGAACGGGTACCGGGGGTCGGGCACCGGGTAGATCAGGGCCCGCACGAGGCCGCGCCGTTCCGGGCGCAGCAGGTAGTACTCCCCCCGGAACGGCACGATCCTCGGGTCGTCGCCGTCGCCGGCCAGCCGGGCGAGCCGGTCGGTGTGGAGGCCGGCGCAGATGACCAGCAGGCCGAAGGCATGCTCCGAGCCGCCCGCGACGACCAGGACCTTGCCGTCGCGGTGCTCGATGCGGGTGACGCCGCTGTTCGTGAGCACGCCCCCGCCGCGCTGCTCCACCTCGGCAGCGAGCGCCCGGGTCACGGCGGCGAAGTCGACGATGGCCGTATGCGGGGAGTACAGCCCCGCGACGCCCCGCACGTGCGGCTCGATCTCGCGCATCTCCGCGGGGTCCACCAGCCGCATCCCGGGCACGCCGTTGGTCCGGGACCGTTCGTACAGCGCGTCGAGACGGACCCGCTCCCGGCCGTCGCAGGCGACGATCAGCTTGCCGCACTCGTCGTAGCCGATGCCGTGCGCGGCGCAGAAGCCCTTCAGCATTCCGACGCCGCGCCTGCACAGCCGGGCCTTGAGTGAGCCGGGTGGGTAGTAGATGCCGGCGTGGACGACGCCGCTGCTGCGGCCGGTCTGGTGCGCCGCGAGCCGGTCCTCCTTCTCCAGGACGGTCACGTCGGCCCCCGGGCGGAGCTCGAGCAGGCGCCGCGCGACGGCGACGCCGAGGATGCCACCGCCCACGACGCCGATGCGCTCACGGCTCACCGGAACGCGTCCTGCCCGGTCAGCGCCTGGCCGAGGATCAGGGCGTGGACCTCGCTGGTGCCCTCGTAGGTGAGGACCGACTCGAGGTTGTTGGCGTGCCGGATCGCGGGGTACTCGAGCGTCACACCGCTGGCACCCAGGATGGTCCGCGCGGTGCGGCAGATGTCGAGGGCGGCCCGCGTGTTGTTGAGCTTGCCGAAGCTGACCTGCTCGGGGCGCAGCCGTCCGGCTTCCTTGAGGCGCCCCAGGTGCAGGGCGAGGAGGGTGCCCTTCTGCAGCTCGAGGAGCATGTCGGCGAGCTTGCCCTGGGTGAGCTGGAAGCCGCCGATGGGCCTGCCGAACTGGGTGCGCACCCTGGAGTAGTCGAGCGCGGACAGGAAAGCGTCGCGGGCGGCCCCCATCGCGCCGAAGACGATCCCGAAGCGCGCCTCGTTGAGGCAGGACAGCGGGCCCCCGAGCCCCCGGGCGCCGGGCAGCTGGGCTTCCGCGGGCAGCCGTACGCCGTCGAGCACCAGTTCCGAGGTCACCGATGCCCGCAGGGAGAGCTTGCGCCCGACGTCGTGCGCGGCGAAGCCCGGGGCGTCCGTGGGCACCAGAAAACCCCGGATCCCCTCGTCGGTGCGGGCCCAGACGACGGCGACGTCGGCGACGCCGCCGTTGGTGATCCACATCTTGGTGCCGGCAAGCACCCAGTCGGCGCCGTCGCGCCGGGCGGTGGTGCGCATGCTGCCAGGGTCACTGCCGGAGTCGTGCTCGGTGAGCCCGAAGCAGCCGATCGCCTCCCCGGCGGCCATCCGCGGCAGCCAGGCCTGCTTCTGCTCCTCTGACCCGTGGCGGTGGATGGCGTACATCGCGAGCGATCCCTGCACGGACACCAGGCTCCGCAGGCCGGAGTCGATCGCCTCGAGCTCCAGGCAGGTGAGCCCGTAGCCGACCGCGCCGGCTCCCGCGCACCCGTAGCCCTCCAGGTGCATGCCGAGCAGCCCGAGCTTCCCGAGCTCACCGGCGAGTCGCCGGACCTCCTGGTGGGGCAGGCCGTGCTCGAACCATTCCGGGATGGCGGGGCGCAGCCGTTCGTCGCAGTACGCGCGGACCATGTCCCGTCCCGCGCGTTCTTCGTCTGTGAGCTGCGAGCCGAGGTCGAGGAAGTCTTCGGGCGATGGGGCTGGCATGGCATCAGGGTACGACAGCCACGCCGCGGGTCCCGTACCCCCTCGGGCGGTCAGACGGGGAGCGCGAGCTTGAGGAGGAAGAACGCGACTCCCGCGACCAGTCCCGCGCCCGGGATGGTCAGCACCCACGCGGTGATGATGTTCGCGGCCACCCCCCACCGGACCGCGGACAGCCGCCTGGTCGCACCGGTCCCGAGAATGCACGAGGTGATGGTGTGGGTCGTGGAGACCGGTACGGCGTAGACGTAGGCCGTGACGTAGAGGATGGTCGAGGCCCATGACTCGGCGGCGAAGCCGCGCGGCGGGTCCAGGTACACGATGCGGCGTCCGAGGGTCCGGATGATGCGCCACCCTCCGGCGTAGGTGCCCAGGGCGAGCGCGGCGGCCACGAGGAGGATCACCCACAGCGGCACGTCGAAGGAGTCCTGGTAGCCGACCGTGACGAGGGCCAGCACGATGACGCCCATCGTCTTCTGCGCGTCCTGGAGCCCGTGGCCGAGCGCCATGGCGGCTGCGGAGAGCGACTGCGCGGCGCGGAATTTGCGGTAGACGCCGCTGGGGTGCGCGCGCCGGAAGATCCACAGGATCGCCACGTGGATGAGGAACGCGCCGGTGATACCGATCGCCGGAGAGAGGATCATCGGCAGGACGACGTCGGTCACGATGCCGCTCCACTGCACGCCCGAGGCCGCGGCGACGGCGGCGCCGACCAGGCCGCCGATGAGTGCGTGCGACGACGACGAGGGCAGGCCGAAGTACCAGGTGAGAAGGTTCCAGGTGATGGCCCCGACGACGGCGGCGAAGACGACGAGCAGCCCGTGGTTGCCGCTCGGGGTGTCGATGATGCCGCTCCCGACCGTCTTGGCGACGCCGGTGCCGAGCAGCGCCCCGACGAGGTTGAGGGAGGCGGCCATCGCCAGGGCGATCCGAGGCGTCAGGGCCCGCGTCGACACCGAGGTCGCGATCGCGTTGGCGGCGTCGTGGAAGCCGTTGGTGAAGTCGAACAGCAATGCGACGCAGATGAGAGCGATCAGGGCGGCGAGTTCCATCCGGTCTGCTCCTCGTCTCCGGTAGACGGTGTCGGCCGGAGATGTGTCGGCCGGGGGCCGTTCGGTGAACGCCGTCCGCGGATTTGTACCCCACGGGCGTGTGGAACACGTGCAACGGACTATCTCGCACGCGCAGGCGGCTGAGCCAACCGGGGCTGCTTGGGCGACGACCCGGCGTGATAGAGATCATCAAACCCCGGGCCCGTACCGGGGTACCACCAACGGGGTGGGAGGAGTCACGCCCAGCGTGAGGGAGGTCCTGGTCGTCGTCAGGTCGATCGATGCGATCGATGCCCTGCTGCTTCTCGACGCGTCGCTGGTGGCCGTTTTCGCTGCGCGCCTGGCATGGCTGGTCATGCGGCGGAGATCGTTCGACCGTTACGCCGCCCGGGCCGTCGCACTGACGCGGACCCCCCGGGCTCCCGTCGTGCCCCGCGGCCGCAGGCCGCGCTAGAGCGTGGCGCTGCTCATGGCCGGTGCGGTCGGAGGCGACACCCTGCACCGATGACTGGCCGGGTCGCACCACAGTTGGTGGAAAATTTGCAGGCTCGCCCAGAGCGACCGCTGGACTTCGAAGAGTGAGCGGCCTAGATT